>JBBRIM010000079.1:0-11424 GCA_038221095.1 Candidatus Limnocylindrales bacterium | reverse complement strand
GAAGAAGTCCTCTTGATTCCGCGCTGCGTCGACAGTCGACCCAGCGCGGAATCAAGAGGACTTCTTCGTGCTCGACGTTGACGCATTCGACCGGGCCGACCCCCTCCGGGAAGTTGAACGTCTCAGGCTCGGAGAACGGTGCGGTCGTAAACCAGCCCCGGCCCTCCTCCCAGATGACCGGCGGGTTCAGGCATTCCTCGATCGTCGTCCAGATCGAGAACGACGGGGCGAAGTCATAGCCCGCCACGACCAGGTTGGCCCCATCTCGGACCCCGAGTTCGTCGATCTCGCTGAAGAGGTGATCAGCGGCATAGCGGGCGAAGACGTCCGACAGGCCGGGCTCGACGCCGATCCCGAGGAGGGCCAGCCGGCCGGCGGCCGTCCACTCCGTCGCCCGGGCGAACTGGGCATCGCCGAGCTTCTCGGCGGTCAGCTCGTAGGGCTTGTCAGGATGGGGATGGCTGAGTGACATGGCCATGTCGAGGTAATCGGCGCCGGCCGCCAGGGCGCCCTCGAAGATTGACATGACGAAGCGTGGATCGACGGCGTTGACCACGTGGCTGATCTCGTGCTCACGGCACAGGGCGGCGATCTGCTTCGAATCCGAGGCATCCACCTGGACTGCCACGAAGCGGCTCTCCCGACCGGACCGGCCGACCCCGGCCACGACCCGTTCGGCGCGCTCGCGGTCATAGTCGGCGATGACCATCCGATCGAAGAACGAGCGACGGGCGGCAATCGGCGCGATGGCGCCACCAACCCCTCCGGCACCAATCAGCAGGATTCGCATGGGTCGAATCTAGCCGAACAGCGGGCGGCGGATATCGCCGGCCGGGTTCGTGCCCCGCCTTACCGCGCGCTGACGACGATCGCCCCGACCTGCGACAGCGGGTCGGCCAGCGTATCGACCAGTTGGGTGAGCGCCTGGGTGTCGCTGGCGGTCAGGGTTGGGAACAACGCGAACCCGGTACCGCGCTGGTAGGCATGGAGGGCCGACAGCAGCGCGCCGAAGTCGGCATCGATCGTGGTCGCCAGGGCCGCGGCACGTCCGGCGACGAGCGGACGAACGGCGTTCCAGGCGACCTGGGCACCGGCCACGTTGGCTTCGATATCCCACAGGTCGGTGTGCGACCAGGGCTCTTCCTCACCGGCCAGCTTGGACGCCGAGACCTCGTTCATGAGACCAGCCGCACCGTTGGCAATCGTGGCCGGATCGAGATCGACGGTCTTGACCAGGGCCTGCAGCGCGCTGACGTCGACGAGCAGCTTCCTGGCGATCGGGACCATCCCGGCGGTCGTGTTCTGGGCCCACAGGGCTCGTTCGAGCCGGTGGAAGCCGCTGAAGGTGGTACCCGCCGGGACCTCGATCTCGCGAGCGTTGATCGCCAGGTCGAGGTCGCCAAAGACATCCGCGACTGCCTCGACTCGTGCATACGGCTGGTGGGCTGGTGCATACAGCTCTCGGGCGGCTGCGACCTTGCCGGCGATCACCGCATCGACGAAGGGCCTCGTCCGCTGGACCAGCAGGTCCGTGGTCGTCTCGAGGTAGGCCCGATAGGTGGCCACGCTGTCCGCCGCCAGGGGGACGCTCGCGTCGGGCGCGTTCGAACCCAGGTCGGGCGGGAGGCTGGTCGCCACTCCGCTCGGAAGGCCGGTCGTGCCGCAGGCGGCGACAAGGACCAGGACGGCGAACCCGACCATGGCCTGGCGCAGCTTGATCATGACGCTGTACTCCGTGTGCGTGATGCTCCTCGGCTCGCTCGCGCTGGCCCGGCCGATACCTGAGACGATGAACGTTGTTGGCCCGGCAGGCAACTGCAGCCCTCGCGGGTCCGCGCCCGAGTCCGCCTGCCGCCGCGATCGACCGGCCTCAGCGGATCGGCAGCCGGACCTCGAAGCGGGCGCCGCCGCCGGCCGGTGAGCTGGCTTCGATCGTGCCGCCGTGGCGCTCGACGATCCAGTGAGCGATCGAGAGGCCCAGTCCAGCACCACCGGTCGGGGCATCCGGGGCTCGCCAGAATCGCTCGAAGATCCGGGGCAGATCCTCGGGCCGGATCCCGGGTCCGTCGTCGCTGACCGAGATGACGGCGCGGTCGCCCACCGGTTCGGTCCGGACGACCACACTGCCGCCTGTCGGGCTGTGCCTGATCGCGTTGTCGACCAGGATCGTGACCAGCTGGCGGAGGCGCAGGGGATCGCCATTCGTTGGGGTGGGCCGGGCATCGAGCTGAAGGGCGACGCCGGTCTGGGCGGCGATCCCGGTCAGCGGCTCCAGGGCGGCCGTCGTCACGTCGGCCAGATCGAGCGGCAACCGCTCGAGCTCGATCGTGCCCGAGTCGGCCCGGGCAAGGAGCAGCAGCGAGTCGACGAGCTCGGTCAGGTGGTCCGTCCCGGCCTTCATGTCGTCGAGCGTTTCGTGCTGCTCGGCGATCGTCGAGTCCGGGTGACGCTGGAGATGCTCGACATTGCCCCGGACCACGGCCAGCGGCGTGCGCAACTCGTGGCTGGCATCAGCTGCGAACTCGCGCTGGCGGCGGAGCGATTCGCGGATGGGGACGAGAGCCCGCCGGGCGTACAACGCACCGCCCACCATGGACAGGCCCACCGCTGCGATCCCGCCCACGAGCAGGACGACGAGAAGCAGCTGGAGCGCCCGCGATTCGGCGGAGCGGTCGGCGATGACCTGGATGACAAACGTCTGCCCGTCGCGCACGACCGGCTCACTGACGAGCAACAGCGGCGTGCCCTGCAGATCGACCTGGCGGACATCGATCGCGCCGGTCCGGGCCGCCGTCACGGCGTCCATGATCGGCAGCCCTTCGAAGCGCGAGTTCTGCGGACCGACAGACTCGTTGGTCGGGCCGATGACGAGGGCCAGCGTGCCCGACGATGGGCCGCCGAACACGATCCCGGTCTGGAGGTCGGACCCGATCCCGGCCGGCTGGACCGGCGGCGCCCGGTTGATGAAGCTGGCGATCTGGCCGGCCCGGTTACGCAGGCGCTGCTCGCTGCTGTCGGACAGGGAGTGGGCGACGGTCAGGTAGATCGCCGCGCCCAGGACGACCAGGATCGCCAGGGTGATCCCGCCGCTCCACAGGATCAGCCGGCGCCACGTTCGACGCAGCAGCCGGGCGTCACCGGCTGCCCCGGTCGGCTCGCTCGAGCTCATCCGTTCGCCATCCGGTAACCGACGCCGCGTTCTGTCCGGATCAGCGAGCCGGCCCCGCCCAGCTTCTCGCGAAGGCGGTGGACGTAGGCTTCAACAGTGTTCGGGGTGACGGCCAGGCCATACGGCCAGGCCGCGTCAAGCAGGTTGTCCCGGGTGAGCAATCGACCGGGATTGCGCAGGAAGCACTCGAGCAACGCGAACTCGCGTGGGCTGAGCGCGATCGGCGCGCCGGCCACGCTCACCGCGCGGTCGGACTCGTCGAGCACGATCGGGCCGTTGATCAGGTTCGGACCGGACGGCGATCGATCGGCCCGCCGGGCGAGGGCCCGAAGACGAGCCGCCAATTCCTCGTAAGCAAACGGCTTGACCAGGTAGTCGTCGGCTCCAGCGTCCAGGCCGCGCACACGATCCTCGATTGCATCGCGCGCCGTCAGGATCATCACCGGCAGGTCCGAGCCCTGTTTGCGCAACTCGCGCAGGACGTCCAGGCCCGACCGGTCGGGCAGGCCGAGATCGAGGATCACCGCGTCGAGGGCTACGTCGGATTCGAGCAGCTCGGTGGCCTCACCGGCATTCGGCACCAGCTCGACGACATGACGATCGTCGCCGAGCAGGCGTCGGAGCAGGCGACCAAGCCGCGGGTCGTCCTCGACGACCAGGATGTGCATGGCCAGACTATGCGACTACTACTTGACGACCGTGATCGTTCCGACCGTTGCGCTGCCGATTCCGCCGAAGCCGCCGCTGGGTCGCGGAGCCCCACTGGCCGTTGGGCCGCCGCCGGCAAACGTCAGGCCGACCTGGACCGTGGCGCCGGGGGTCACATCTGCAGCCGAGCCGGCGGTCGCATCCCGGTAGGTCACATTACCGGCGAGGCTGAGGGTCTGGGTCGTCCCGTTCGCGAGCTGGACCTGGATCGTGGTGGCCGTGACCGATACGACCGTGCCGGTGATGCTGGCGCCGCCCCCGCCGTTGCGACCAAAGCCGCCCCCACCGAAGCCGCCGGTGCCACCGAAGCCGCCCGCGCCGCCCGTTCCGGTTCCTGCACCCCGGGTGCCGACTGCCGCAGTCGTCGCGGCCGGAGCCGTCACCCGGCCGACCGCGAAGGCAACACCACCGATGGCGACCAGGGCGCCGACCAGCAGCAGGGCGGTGCCCATGCTGGCGCGGTTCCTGGCAGTCGTCCGGCCGACCAGGGGCGTTGGCGCGAAAGCGGTGACTGGCTGAAGGGGGGCTGCCGTGGGTGGCGTGGCCAGGTCTGGAGCACGATCGGGTGTCCAGGTTGGTGGCGGAGTCGGTGCAGCAGTGGGTTCATCCGGGGTCATCGATGAGCTCCTTTCGAGCGTGGGTGAGTGGCTTGGGACAAAGTGCTGGTGAGGTTATTCATAGCGCAGGGCGACAATCGGATCGAGACGGGCCGCCTGGCGGGCCGGCCAGACCCCGAACACAACTCCGACCGCGAGGCTGAAGACCACGGCGACGAGCGGGGTCACCGGGCTGAAGACGAAGCCCCAGCCGGCCAGCGTGCCGATCAGGTACGAAACGGCCACGCCGACGAGGATCCCGAATACGCCCCCGAGGAGCGACAGGACGAGCGCCTCGACGAGGAATTGGGCGAGGATATCCCGGCCGCGTGCCCCGATCGCTTTGCGGATACCGATCTCGCGAGTCCGTTCGCGGACCGAGACGAGCATGATGTTCATGATCCCGATCCCGCCCACGAGCAATGAGATCGAGGCGATCCCGGCCAGTAGCAGGGTCAGCAGCCCGCTGACCGAACCGACCGTGCTGAGCAGCTGGCTCTGGTCGGCGATCGTGAAATCGTCCGTCCCGCCGGCGGCAACCCCGTGGCGGCTCTCGAGCAGGGCGGTGATCTCGCCCTTGACCAGGTCGATCTGGTCGGCCGAGGCAACGCTGATCCCGATCGAGCGGACCTTGCTGCCCGCTACGAACTGGCTCTCGACCGTGGTGTACGGCACGAGAATCTGGTCGTCCTGGCTGGTCGGGCCGGTGCTGCCCTTGGCCTGCAGGATCCCGACGACCTCGAACGGCAGCCCTCCGATCTTGATCGTCGCGCCGATTGAGCTTGCACTCAGGCCCAGGTTGTCGGCCGTCGTGGCACCCACGACCGCGACCCGTAGCTGGTCATCGACGGACGCGCCATTGAGGGTCGAGCCCTGCCACAGGCTGAAGTTGCGGACGACCGTGTAGCCACCGGTCGTGCCCATGATCGTGGTCGTCGTGTTCTGGCTGCCGGCGACGACGAGCTGGCTGGTCGAGACCTCCGGTTCAACCGCGGCCACGCCGTTGAGCGAGCCGATGGCGATCGCGTCGTCCACAGTCAGGGTGTTGGCCGAGCCGGCCGCGCCCCGGGTGAAGCCGTTCGTGCTGGCCCCGGGATTGACCGTGAGCAGGTTGGTGCCAAGGCCCTGGAGCTGCTTGGTGATCCCGCTCGTCGCGCCCTGGCCAACGGCTACCAGCGAGACCACGGACGCGACTCCGATGATCACGCCGAGCATCGTCAGGAACGTTCGCAAACGCGACGATCCCAGCCGGGAGAGGGCCAGGCGGACGAGCTCGAACGCCCTCATGCCACCAGCCGCCCATCGCGAACGCGGACCTGGCGGCCGGCCGCAGTCGCCACGTCACTGTCGTGGGTGATCAGGACAATCGTCCGGCCGGCGTTATTGAGCTCGTGAAGCAGGGCCATGACATCGGCCCCCGAGGTGCTGTCGAGGTTGCCGGTCGGTTCGTCGGCCAGCAGCAGGGCCGGCTCGGTCACCAGGGCACGGGCAATCGCCACCCGCTGCTGCTGGCCGCCCGAGAGCTCGGTCGGGACGTGGTGGAGGCGGTCGCCCAGGCCGAGCCGTTCGAGGGTGGCCGTCGCCCGGGCCATCCGGGTCTTGCGCGAGACCCCCTGGTAGAGGAGCGGAGTCGCGACGTTCTCGAGCGCCGACGTGCGCGGCAGCAGGTTGTAGTTCTGGAACACGAACCCGATCGTCCGGCTGCGCAACGCGGCGAGGCCATCGTCGTTGAGCTCGGCCACCGGCGTGCCGGCCAGGGTGTAGCTGCCGCCGGTCGGCCGGTCGAGGCAGCCCACGATGTTCATCAGGGTCGACTTGCCGGAGCCGGACGGCCCGACGATCGCCAGGAACTCACCCGGATCGACGGTCAGGTCGACGCCCTGCAGGGCGGCGACCTGGATCCGGCCGAGGTCATAGATCCGGGAGACGTTCTGGAGCTGGATCAGCGGCTGACTCATGGCTGGGTGGGGGTCCGGTTACGGTTGAAGTTGCCACCGCCGCCGAAGCCACCGAAGCCACCGGTCAGGTTGCCCGCATTCGTCGTCGACGCCGTTCGCGGCGAGGACGTCCCGATGACAACCGCGTCCCCGGCATTGATTCCGCTCGTGATCGCGGCGTACTGGGTGGTCGTCAGGCCGACGGTCACCGGAACACTGGAGATCGAGCCGTCCGTGCCCATCACCCGGACGGTGTACGAACCGTTCGCGCCGACCAGCGCGATGGCCGGGACGGCGAGCACGTTGTCGGCTTCGGCCGTCGTGATCGATACGCTCGCCGACATGCCGGTCTGAACGTCGGCCGGGGTCGAATCCAGGGTGATGACGACGCTGTAGGTCACGACCGACGACGAGCCGGAGGTCGCCGCAACCGGGTCGATCTGGGTCAGCTTGCCGGTGGTTGATTCGGCCGTCGCCGTGATCGCGATCGAGGCCGCCTGGCCGACCTTGAGGGCCGGCAGGTCCGTTTCGGCGAAGCTGGCGGTGACCTGCATCGGGCCCGCCTGCATCTGGATCGCGTCGCCCGACGGGGCATCGATCCCGAGCACTAGTGAGACCGCGGTGATCGTGCCGTCGGCCGGCGCAACGATCTGGGCGAGGTTGACCGTCGCCTGGGCACTGGCCGCGGCTGTCTGGGCGCTGGCGACCGCGGCCTGATCGGACAGGATCGTGAGGGTCGGCGTGGGGACGATCTTGCTCTGGTAGCCCTGCCGGGCAGACGTGAGCTGGAGCGAGGCGGACGTTACGCCCTGCGCGGCCTGGCTGTTCGACTGGGAAGCCTTTGCCTTCGTCTGGGTGAGGTTCTGGCTCGCATTCGTGACTGAGGCGTGGTCCTGGGCGATCTGCTGGGCGGTGGCCGTGCCGCTGGCCTGATCAGCCGCGAGCGTGGCCTTGGCCTGGCTGAGCGCGGTGTTCGCGTTGGCGATGTTCAGGTTGTTCTGATAGCGCGTATCGGACTGGCTCACCCGCGCGTTCGAGAGCTGCTGCTCGGCCTGGGTCACCGACAACTGGGCCATCGCCTTGTTGAGCGGGGTCAGGCCGGCCTGGTCACTGGCCAGGCGCGCCTGGGCAATCGCCAGGTTGGACTGGGCCGCCGAAAGGGCCTGGGTTGCCGTCGCACTGTCGGCGACGGCGAGAACCTGGCCCTTGGTGACCTTGTCGCCGACCTTCACGTTGATCGCACTCACCGGCCAGGTCGACGAGCCCGCGGCACTGTTGTTCGAGGATGAGCTGCTGCCCGCAATGACCGCGTCGTGGCCAAAGGTGAGGCCATAGGTGGCATGCGGGGCGACCGCGCCGGTTGCCACAGCGCTCTGGGTCACATTGGTTACGGCGGCCGTCGCGGTGATGTACTGGACCGCGGAACCCGATCCGAAGGACGGACCGATGATCACGATGGCAATCGCGGCGACGCCGACGACAATCAGGCCGATCGCGGCGAGGATCTTCAGACGCATGCGCGCACCTTCGATGTCGGACGGACGTGGTGGTCTGCGAGCCGGCCGAGGGCGGCCCGAGGCTTTCCATCGTGGCGTCGTATCCTGACGAAGTCCTGAACTCAGGGGCGCTGTTTCGCCCGAGTTCGGGCGCCGTCGCGCGAACTGGCTCGCTCGAGGGTGTATGCTTTAGCTTCTCCCTGATTGCCAGGGAGCCTCCGCTAGGTCGATGGTTCCTTCTCGAGCCGGCCGTGCGCCGCATCCCCCTACGCCGAGAAGAGAACAGGAATACCCCCTCATGGCCAACGGAAGTGTCCAGAAGGTCGTGTCCGATCGTGGGTTCGGTTTCATCACCGCCGACGATGGCAAGGACTACTTCTTCCACCGCGACGGGCTTGACCGGTCGATCGACTTTGACAAGCTGGTCGGTGGCGAGCACGTGACCTTCGAGGTCGAAGCCGGCCCCAAGGGCCCGCGCGCGATCAAGGTGCAGGCTGCCTGAGCCAATTCGGCTCTAGCAGGCGCCCGGTCCATCACGGACCGGGCGTTTCTGTGTCCGGACCCTTTCTGTGTCCGGACCCTTGGCAGCGGGACCCGGCCCGGCCACAATCCGCTGGTTCGCTCACGCCCCGAGGAGACTGATGGAACGCTTCGACTTCGTGATCATCGGCGCCGGTCCTGCCGGCGAGTCCGCCGCGTACGAGGCGCGGGCGCGCGGGGCGAGCGTGGCGGTGATCGACCGTGACCTGTTCGGTGGTTCCTGCCCGTTCTGGGGCTGCGTCCCGTCGAAATCGCTCCTCCACGCGGCCGACCAGCGGGCAACGGGGGCCGACTACCCGTGGAGCCGGGCGTCCGATCGGCGCGACTACATGATCAACCGCGAAGGAATCGCCTATCCCGATGACGCTGGCCACGTCCGGGGGTTAAGCGGCGCCGGCGCGACAGTGATCCGCGGTGAAGGGCGGTTGGCCGGGCCGGGCCGGGTCGCAATTCGGCACGATGGGCGGGAGCACGAGGTCGAGGCGCAGAACGTCCTGATCGCCGTGGGCTCGGAGACGAAGATCCCGCCGATCGAGGGGATCGAGCACGTCCGGACCTGGACGAACAAGGACGCCACCGGGGCCCGGGAACTGCCCCGCAGCCTGCTCGTCCTGGGCGGCGGCCCGACCGGCGTCGAGCTCGCCCAGATCTATGCCCGGTTCGGCGTGCCGACGATCGTGGTCCAGTCAGGGCAGCGTCTCGTCCCAACCGATCACCCGCGCAACGCCGACGCGGCCCTGCGCGCCCTCCAGCGCGACGGCGTCGAGGTCCGTCTCGGAGTCCGGGCCCTGCGCGCCCACGCCGCCGCCGATCCGGCCGAACCGGACGTGATCGACCTCGACAATGGCTCGACTGCGACCGGCCATGCAATCCTCCTCGCCGTGGGCCGGACCTTCCCGCTCGAGGCCCTCGGCCTGGACACGATCGGGATCGACGTGGCCGACCGCGCGGCGGTGCCCCACGACGGCCGGTTGCGGATCGCCGCTGGCGTCTTCCTGATCGGTGACCCGGCCGGCCCCGAGCTGCACACCCACCAGGCCCACTACCAGGGCGAGCGGGCCGTCCGGATGGCCCTCGGCGACGTGATCGTGCCGGACTACCGGGCGCTGCCCCGGGCCACCTACACCGACCCCGAGCTGGCCTTCGTCGGTCTTTCGCTGGAGCAGGCCCAGGCCGCCGGCCACGACGCCTTCGAGCTGGTGGCCGACTTCCCCAGGACGGCCAAGGGGTACTCGGTCGAGGCAGCCTTCGGCCACGTCACGATCGTCGTGGACCGGGCCAGCCACGAGTTGATCGGCGCCGCGCTGGCCGCTCCGGATGCGTCCGCGGCCCTGCACGAGTGCGTCCTGGCGATCCAGGCCCGAGTGCCGATGGAAGTCCTGGCCGAGACGATCCACGCCTTCCCATCGACCTCGAGGATCTTCAACGGTCTCTTCGCGGACGCTGCCCGGGAGCTTGCCAGGACATGACCGCGCCCGGCCTTGCTCAGTTCGAGATCCTGACCTTCGACTGCTACGGCACCTTGATCGACTGGGAGACAGGCCTGCTCGCTGCCCTGCGCGAGGTGCTCGCCGGCCACGCCGTCCCGGCCGACAACGAGGTCCTCCTCGAGCAATTCGCCCGGTTCGAGGCGGAGGCCGAAGCGGGTCCGTACCTGACCTATCGGGCGGTCCTCGCCCACGCCCTGCGCGGGATCGCCGGCGGCCTGCACTTCACGCCCACGCCGGGCGAGACCAGCCAATTCTCCGAGTCGGTTGGCGATTGGCCGGCCTTCCCGGATTCGGCTGCGGCCCTGGCCCGGTTGGCGGAACGATTCCGGCTGGGCGTGATCACCAACTGCGACACGGACCTGTTCGCCCGCTCGAACGAGCGACTCGGAGTCCGCTTCGACTGGGTGATCACGGCCGAGCAGCTGGGCAGCTACAAGCCGAACCCGCGCAATTTCGAGCTCGCCCTGGAGCAGATCGGGGGCGACCGGACGCGCCACCTGCACGTGGCCCAGAGCCTGTTCCACGACCATGTCCCAGCCCAGGCACTCGGCCTGACCACGGCCTGGATCAACCGACGCCATGACCGACCGGGCCTGGGCGCCACCCCGGCTGCCGTTGTGACGCCCGATTTCGTGTTCGACGATATGGCCAGTTTCGTCTCGGCCGCAATCCGGTAGATTCCGAAGTGGCCCGACAGCCGATCCCCCCCTCGTGCTGTCGGGCCATTTCGCTGGGGAGACGCCATGCGTCGGCTGATGGTCGCAGTCGTGGTCGGAGCGCTGGCATTGATCGTGGCCGGGCCGGTGATCCTTCCCCGGCTCGCGGTACGCGTCGCGGGTGATGGCCCGGTGGACATCCGGGGAACGTGGGCCGGCATCTATCACGCCAACATCGGCGACTTCCCCAACACGGTGACCTGGGTCAACGAGGACTTCACGACCGGTGTCGTGAGCGGCACGGCCAACGGTGCCACCTACACCGCCAGCGGGACCGTCGTTGGCAACAAGCTCCACTCGATCACGGCGCAGATCGGTGGCTCGTACGTGGCCACCAGCGATGCCGTCGTTGCAGCCGACGGCAAGTCGATGACCGGTGCCGGGACCGACACGAACGGCAACACTGGCACGTACACGTTCCTTCGCCAGGCGCCCGTCCCCTCGTCGCCCTCGGCGGCACCGAGCCCGTCGGCTTCAGCCGCGCCGCCGGGCACGCCGGTCGGCGTCGATCCGAATCCGGCCCCCGGCTGCACGTTCGCGGGCGCCGGCGGCGGACCGCCGCCAACCGCCACCTCGACCGACGCCAGCATCATCGGCCAGATCGGCAGCCAGGCCGCCGACAAGCTGTCGTTCCCCGCCGGGATGGCCATCGACCCCGGCGGGGGGCGCGGTCGGGTGTTCGTGGCCAACGCCCTGGGCGCCGTTGATTCAACAGGTCGAACCAGCGGCTCGCTCGACGTGATCGACGGCCAGCCGCGCGATCCGGCCGACA
>JBBRIM010000078.1:0-11483 GCA_038221095.1 Candidatus Limnocylindrales bacterium | reverse complement strand
GGGCGCTCGACGTTGGAACGGGCAGGGCGGACTAGAATCGGGCCCCGGTCGCGGCCCCGACGGACGGGTGGCGAACGGCAGCAAACGGGCAGTGAACAGACAGCGAACAGCAGCGTGACAGGAGCGTGGCGTGACGGACAGGGCGGAGATCGGGATATTCGGAGGCTCGGGCTTCTACTCTCTGCTCGACGACGTGCGGGAGGTGAAGGTCGACACCCCGTACGGCCCACCGTCCGACAGCTACTTCCTGGCCGAGGTCGCCGGCCGCAAGGTCGCCTTCCTGCCCCGCCACGGTCGCCGCCACAGCCTGCCGCCGCACAAGCTCAACTTCCGGGCCAACGTCTGGGGCATGAAAGCCCTGGGGGTCAAGGCCGTGATCAGCCCGTGCGCCGCCGGCTCGCTCCAGAAGGCGGTCGAGCCGGGCCATTTTGTCGTCTGTGACCAGTTCGTCGATCGGACCAACGGCCGGGCCGATACCTTCTTCGATGGCCCGATCGTGAGCCATGTGAGCTCCGCCGAGATCTACGACCCGGAGCTGCGTCGAATCGCGATCGAGGTGATCCGCGAGCACGGGATCACGGTCCACGAGCACGGCACCGTGGTCGTCATCCAGGGCCCGCGCTTCTCGACCAAGGCCGAGTCGAAATGGTTCTCGGATGCCGGCTGGGAAGTGATCAACATGACCCAGTATCCCGAGGCCTACCTGTGTCGCGAGCTGGGTATGGCCGTGGTCAACATCAGCCTGATCACCGACTACGATGCGGGGGTGCTGGCCGGTACCGAGGCCGTCACCGCCCACGACGTCCTGGAGGTCTTCACCACGAACGCCGCCCGGATCCAGCAGGTGGTCCTGGAGATGGTCCGGCGCTTCCCGTCCGACCTTGGCGCGCTCGGTGGACGAGCCGGGCTGGCCTTCACCAGGGGCGACGGCCACGCCGCGTCGGACGAGGACATCCGGATCTTCGAAACCGAGCTGGGCTGAGGGGCCGGCGCCGGATGACGGCCGGGCCCGTTCCAGAATTCAGTGTCGGGGTAAACCTGCGTTCGATCGACTCCTCGTTCGAGTGGTGGCTGACGTGCGCCCGGCGGCTCGAGTCGGCGGGCTACGCCGGTGCCTGGATCTGGGACCACTTCGTCAGCCGGGGCGTGCGCAGCGACTCCGTCCTCGAGGCCTGGACCACCCTCACCGGAGTGGCCGCCGGGACTGACCGGATCGAGCTCGGGACCTATGTCACGAACGTGATGAACCGGCACCCGGCCGTCCTTGCCCGCATGGCGGCCACGTTCCAGGAGATCTCCGAGGGGCGGCTCGTCCTGGGCATGGGGATCGGTGGCCACCCGGCCGAGCACGAGGCCTACGGCATCCCGTTTCCTGCGGCGCCCGAGCGGGTTGCCCGACTCGAAGAGGCTGTTGGCGTCATTCGGGCGCTGTGGACCGGTGGTCCGGTCAGCCGGCCCGGCACCTTCTACTCCCTTGCCGAGGCATCTGCGCACCCGATTCCGCGGCCGCTGCCCCGGATCATCATCGGCGGCGAAACGACCGGCGGGGCGCGCCTCGCCGCCCGGGTCGGCGATGGCTGGACGACCTATGAGCCGACCTTCAGGCGGGACTACCCGATCTACCTCGAGGCGCTGGAGCTGGCCGGCAAGACTCGGGCCAGGCAGCGCGTCCTCGTCGGCTTCGAGCTGGCCAAGGGCGCCCGGCTGGCCGACTCGGCCTGGATCCAGGACCCGTCCGGGATGGCCGGGCGCTGGCAGGCGGCCGGGGCCGACGGGGTCGTGCTGAGTGCCCGGACAACGGCGGATGTCGACGCCCTGGTCGGGGCTGCCGAGCGGCGCTGAGTCGGCCCTCGTCGGATCTGCTCGTTCGTAGGACAATCCCCCCAAGATGAACCGATCCCCCGCCGCCCAATCCGAGCACACCCACGGCTGCGTCCGCTGCGGCGCCCCGATCTCGGTCGATGTCGCCATGTGCGAGCGCTGCAATCCGCTCGGCCTCAAGCAGCCGGCACCGTCCCAGGCGCACGGCACCGTCTTCCTCGGAATCGCGGCGGCGGTGATCGTCCTGTTCGTCCTGGCCAAGCTCTCGATCCAGGGCGTGGGGCCGTTCCATGCCGTCGTGGCCGGGGTCGTGGCGGACCCGGCCGGCCTGGCCGTCACCGTGACCGTCACGAACCAGGGGACGACTTCGGGCAGCACAACCTGCCGGATCTTCGACCCCACGATCCAGGGGATCGGCCCCGAGTCAACCTATGCCGAGAGCCCCCAGATCGGCCCGGGCAGGACCGAGTCGTTCTCCAAGACCGTGCGCCTGTTGGGAAGCGTCGTGCGGCCGCTGGCGGTTTCCTGCAGCAATCCGTGAGCCGGGCCGAGTCGAGCCCGGAGCACCTGTACGCGGACGAGCTGGCCGCCACCACCGAGATTGCCCAGCGCGCCGGCTGGTTGATCGTGGAGCGGGCCGAACGGATCGAGCGGATCGACTTCAAGGGCGCCCGGGACGTGGTCACCGACGTCGACCATCGGTCCGAGGAACTGATCCTGGCTGCGCTCCGGGAGCGTTTTCCTGGTGACGCCCAGCTTGCCGAGGAATCCGGTCACGGCCAGGCCACGCCGGCCGGTGCGGCCCGCCGGACATGGGTTGTCGACCCGCTCGACGGCACGATCAACTTCGCCAACGGGATCCCGATCTACTGCGTCTCGATCGCCCTCGTCGCCAACGATCGATCGGTCGTCGGGGTGGTCCACGACCCCGTTCGAGACGAGACGTTCAGCGCCACCGCCAACGGGCCAGCCTGCCGAAACGGCCGGCCGATCGCCGCCAGCAGCAAGCCCCGGCTCACGGACTTCGTGATCTCGATGACCCTCGACGGGGACCGGGCGGCGGGCCGTGGTCGTGCCCTCGGTGACGCGATCCGGGTCCATCGCCGGCTCGGCTCGTCGGCACTGGCCCTGGCCTGGGTCGGCTGCGGTCGGTTCGACGGATTCGTCCAGACCTTCAACCTGTCGGTCTGGGATGTCGCTGCAGCGGGCCTGATCGCCGAACGGGCCGGCGCCCGGGTCAGCCGCCTCGACGGAGGCCCGTACGTCGAGCTCGCCAATGGGACGAACCGTTACGGCGTGATCGCCGCGCCCGAGGCCCGCTTCGAGGAGCTCCGCCGCCTCGTCGGCTGAGGGGCCTGGTCAGCTGAGGGGCCTGGTCAGCCATCCAGCCAGCGGTGCGGCCGGCTGCGCAGGCGCTCCAGGCCCAGTTCATCGCACAGCGCGAACCAGGCCGCCCGCGGCGTCCCGGCCCAATGAAGCTCGGCCGGGCTGCGCTGGGGAATCGGGGCGTCGCTCCGGAGGCGGGCCAAGGTTCGGTACAGCAGGACCTCGGTCATCCGCTCGCGGAGCGTGGCCGCCAGCACGTCGGCGCCCCGGACCGAAACGCCCCAGCCGGCCGGATCCGGGGGGATCGCCTCGATCGACCCGAAGCGGGTGAGGATCGCCGCCGCTGATTTGGCACCCCAGCCCGGCAGTCCCGGGAATCCATCGGCTGCATCACCCACGAGGGCCAGCCAGTCCGGGATCGAGGCCGGCGGCACGCCCCATTTCAGGCGCACCCCGGCATCGTCGTAGATGATCCGCCGGCGCCGATCCCAGAGGACCACCCGGTCGCCCCGGACGCACTGGGCCAGGTCCTTGTCCGGCGTGCAGACCAGGACTCGCTCGACTCCGGGGGCATCGGCGAAGCGGGCGACGGCCGCCGCGATCGCGTCGTCGGCCTCGAATTCGACCATCGGCCAGAGGACCAGGCCAAGCGCTTCGATCGCCCGTTCAGCGACAGGGAACTGGCTGAGCAGCTCGGGCGGCATCCCGGCGTCGGTCTTGTAGCCCGGATAGAGGTCGTTGCGGAAGGACGCGATCACCCGGTCGGTGGCACAGCCGACATGGGTGGCACCCTCGTCCCGGAGCAGGTACAGGAGCTGTTCGACCAACCCGGCCACGCCCGACAGGATGACGCCGTCCCGGCCGAGGACCGCCGGCCGGGGTGCAAAGTGAGCCCGGAAGAGCTCGTAGGTCGCGTCGACGAGGTGGAGCTCCACGAGCGCGCTGGCTCAGTCCTGGTCGGCCGGGTCGGGCCCGCGGCCCAGGTCCGCCTCGAATTCGAGCTGGTCGCGCAGGCGTTCGATGTCGGCCTGGAAGATTCGTCCCAGGATGGGCGCCTGGATCAAGCCCAGCAGGTGAGGCAGGATCGGCGGGATCAGCGTCTCGTCCCAGGTCACCCGGGTCCGATCGTCGTCAAGGGCGTCGAGTCGGAAGACACCCGAGCCGGTGAAGTGGCCGGCGTGGCGGATCGCATAGGTATGCGGGGGCAGGAACTCGGTCACCTCGATCGGGTCGGATACCCCGATCCCGAGGATCCGGACCAGGCCAACGGCCCGAGTCCCGACCCCGATCGGCGGGGGCGTCGTCAGCCGGACCGATTTCAGGTCGTGCATCCACTCCGGCTGACGCTCGACCTCGGCCAGGCGGACCCAGACCCGCTCGATCGGGGCGTCGATCCGGACGCTGCTTCGGATCGGGTCGGGCAGGGCGCTGGCATCGTCCGCGTCCCGCCGCCCACCCAGCCAGCGATCGACCGCCCAGGCCAGGCCGACCGCCGCGCCAGCCAGGCCAACGATCGGGAAGATCCCGCGTGTCATCAGCGCCTCACGAGTTGATCGGTTACGGCCACGCCGGCGGCGCTCATCTCGGCCAGGGCCCGCTCGCCGTCACCCGGGGCAAGGTCGACCGCTCGGATTCCGGCGGCCAGCAGGACGGTCGGATAGCCCAGCCGGACCGCGTCGATGGCCGTCGCCTTGACGCAATAGTCGGTTGCCAGGCCGGCGATCACGATCCGGCCGACCCCGCTGGCCCGCAGGAGATCGTCGAGCTCGGTGGGCGACTCCCGGCCTGTCCCGGGATCGCGCACCGCGAACCCGGAGTAGCCGTCCTCGCCGTTCGATCCTTTGCGCACGATCGGCCCGTCAACGACCAGGCTGGGATGGAGTTCGGCGCCCCACGTGCCCATCACGCAGTGGACCGGCCAGATCCCGCCGTCCCGGGCAAAGTGGGGCGTGGAGGCGGGGTGCCAGTCCTGGGTGTAGGCGACCAGGGCACCCGCGCCCCGGGCGGCTGCCACCTGCTGGTTGAGGAACGGGATGATCTGGTCACCAGCGGCCACGGCCAGCGCTCCGCCCGGATCGGCGAAGTCGTTCTGGACATCGATCAGGAGCAGGGCCGTCGCCCGGTCGTAGCCGGGCTCGCTCGGTTGGGTCACCCCCTGAGGCTACCAGTCCCTCGCCGGTTCGTCGCCTTCGGCGATCGCGACCGATCCGCAACCGCGCGTTTCGGTTCGATCCGCTACATTCCGACCCAATGTACTTCGACGAATTCAAGCAGCAGCTGCCCGATATCGACGAGCGCGAAACCGCCGAGTGGCTCGAGTCGCTCGACCAGGTCGTCGGCGAGGAGGGCGAGAGCCGCGCCCGATTCCTGATGTTCAAGCTCCTCAAGCGGGCGCGTCAGCTCCGGGTGGGCCTGCCACCGCTGACCCAGACCCGCTACATCAACACGATCAGCCCTGAGCAGGAGCCTTTCTTCCCCGGCGACGAGACGATCGAGCACCGAATCCGACGGATCGTCCGCTGGAACGCGGTTGCCATGGTCCTCCGGGCGAACAACCACTTCCCGGGGATCGGCGGGCACCTCTCGACCTATGCCTCGGCGGCCAGCCTGTACGAGGTCGGCTTCAACCATTTCTTCCGAGGCAAGGACGGCCCGGACGGCAGCGTCGGCGACCAGGTGTTCTACCAGGGCCACGCCGCTCCCGGGATGTATGCCCGGGCCTTCCTCGAGGGGCGCCTGAGCGAGGACCAGCTCGATCATTTCCGGCGCGAGTCGGTGCCGGGCCAGGGGCTGTCGTCCTACCCCCACCCCCGCTTGATGCCCGACTTCTGGGAGTTCCCGACCGTCTCGATGGGGCTCGGGCCGATCAGCGCGATCTACCAGGCCCGGTTCAACCGCTACCTCGCCAACCGGGGCCTGGCCGACACGTCGCAGTCGCGGGTATGGGCCTTCCTCGGCGATGGCGAGACGGACGAGCCGGAGTCCCTCGGCGCCCTGTCGATCGCCGCCCGGGAGGGACTCGACAACCTGACCTTCGTGGTCAACTGCAACCTGCAGCGTCTCGACGGGCCGGTCCGCGGCAACGGCAAGATCATCCAGGAGCTGGAGTCGGTCTTCCGGGGGGCCGGTTGGAACGTGATCAAGGTGATCTGGTCGCGTGAGTGGGACGACCTGCTCGCGCGCGACAGCGACGGCGTCCTGGTCAACAAGATGAACGAGACCGTCGATGGCGAGTTCCAGAAGTACTCGGTCGCCGGCGGAGCCTACATCCGGGAGCACTTCTTCGGCCCCGACCCGCGCCTGCGCAAGCTCGTCGAGAACCTGACCGACGATGAGCTGGCCAAGCTGCGCCGGGGCGGCCACGACTACCGCAAGGTGTACGCGGCGTATCGGGCCGCGACCGAGTTCAGCGGCGGCCCGACCGCGATCCTGGTCCACACGATCAAGGGTTGGACGCTCGGCCCGGGCGTCGAGGCTCGCAACATCACCCATCAGGCGAAGAAGCTCTCGGAGCAGGAGCTCCGGGTCTTCCGCGACCGGCTCGAGCTGCCGATCCCCGATGCCAAGCTCAAGGATGCGCCCTACTACCATCCCGGCCGGAAATCCGAGGAGGTCGAGTACCTGATCGAGCGGCGCCGGCAGCTCGGCGGCTCGCTGCCGAGGCGGGTCGTCCGGGCGAAGCTGTTCAGCGGCCTGAACCCGGCCGTGGATGCCGAGTTCGCGGCCGGCAGCACGACGCCGGTCAGCACGACGATGGTCTTTGCCCGGCTTCTGCGCAACCTGATTCGTGATCCCGAGCTCGGCTCGCGGATCGTCCCGATCATCCCCGACGAGGCGCGCACGTTCGGGCTCGACCCGCTGTTCAAGGAAGTCGGCATCTACGCCGCGCTCGGCCAGCGCTACGAGCCGGTGGACTCGGAGCTGCTGCTGTCCTACCGCGAGGCAGTTGACGGCCAGGTCCTCGAGGAGGGGATCACCGAGTCCGGCTCGATGGCCAGCTTCCAGGCGGCCGGGACGGCCTACGCCACCCACGGCCTGGCCACGATCCCGTTCTACATCTTCTACTCGATGTTCGGCTTCCAGCGGACGGGCGACCAGACCTGGGCCTTCGCCGATGCGCGCGGCCGGGGGTTCATGCTCGGGGCAACCGCTGGTCGGACGACCCTGACGGGGGAGGGGCTCCAGCACGACGACGGGCACTCCCACCTGCTTGCCTCGACGATCCCGAACATCCGGGCCTACGACCCGGCCTTCGCCTACGAGCTGGCGGCGGTGATCCGGGCGGGGATCGAGCAGATGTACGTCCGGGGCGAGGACGTCTACTACTACGTCACCCTCTACAACGAGAACCACGTCATGGCGCCCAAGCCGGCCGGCGTGGACGAGGGGATCATCCGGGGCATCTACCGCTTCGCGGGTCCGCCCGACTCGATCGCGACGAAGGCGCGGGCCCAGCGGGTTCGCCTGGTCGGGAGTGGCTCGATCCTCCAGCAGGTGCTCGCCGCCCAGGCCCTCCTGGCCGAGAAGTTCGGGGTGGCCGCAGAGGTCTACAGCGCGCCGTCGTTCCAGCAGCTCCGGCGGGATGCCCTCGAGGTTGAGCGCTGGAATCGGCTCCACCCAGACGAGCCCGCCCGGGTTCCCTACGTCAGCCAGGTCCTCGGGTCCGACGGCGGCCCGGTCGTGATCGCGACGGACTGGCTGAAGGCCGTGCCCGACCTCGTCGCACGCTGGCTGCCGCGCGACTACATCTCGCTGGGGACCGAGGGCTTTGGCCGAAGTGATACCCGGGAGAACCTGCGGGCCCTGTTCGAGATCGATCCGCCGGCGATCGCCGCGGCGGTCCTCACCCAGCTCGCCCGGTGCGGCGCCCTGACCCCGAAGCAGGCCGCCAAGGGGATCCGCGAGCTCGGTGTCGACCCCGACAAGCTCGACCCGATGGCCCTCTAGGCTGGAGCGTCCCGCCAGCCCGTTCGAAGCCGCGTCCGGGGCCGCGTCACTGGCCTGGATACGCGTCAGGCATCAGGTTCTGTCGGCATCGGCTGGTTCTCGGGCGTAAGGCCGCTGAGGGCGGCATTTGGCACGAACCCGGCGTGACGGAGGCCGACCACTCGCCGCCGCGCATCCAGACAACGGCGAACGCCGGGCCCTGGCGGACCCGGCGTTGTCGCTCCTCCGGCGGTGTCGCCAGCCGGTTACTTGATCAGGTAGACCACCACCACCGTGATCGTCACGTCGTTCGTGCCGGTCTGGATCGGTGTCGCGATCATCGCCTTGGAGTCGGTGGGAGCCGAGGCACCCATGGCGTACGGGATCGGGTACGGGACCGGGGCGGAAGTCTCGCTGATCGAGGCGACCCCGCCGACGCTGACGCCGGCCGCTGCGGCGAGGGTATCGGCCTTGGCGCGCGCCTCGGTCATCGCCGCCTTGCGGGCCTGCGCCTCGGCGGCCGTCTGGTCGTTGACCCGGAAGGCAACGCCGTCGAGCGAGGTTGCCCCGGCGGTCAGGCTGTTGTCAATCGCGTCGCCCAGCTTGTCCAAGTCACGCACGGTGACGGTCACGCTGTTCGACATCTGGAAGCCGGTGATCCGGGGCGGATTCATCCCGTTCTGGTAGTCGTAGGTGGGCTGGAGCGAGACATTCGAGGTCTGGAGGTCCTTGTCCGCGATGCCCAGCGCCTTCAGGGCAGCGATCACCTTGGTCATCGCGGCGGCCGCGTCGGCCCGGGCGGCCTTGACCGTCGGACGGTTGACGAGGACGCCCAGGTGCAAGTCGGCCACGTCGGATTTGAGCGTAACCGTGCCCGTACCGGAGACGCTGATCGTGTGCTCGGCGGTCGTCGCCGAGGCGTCGACGGCGCGGGCCTGGCGCGGTGTCATTGACGGCATCGAGGTGGCCACGAGGAATAGGCTGACGCCGATCCCGGCGGCGAGCAAGCGCGTGCGTGGACCGGGTGTCGGGATGGTCAGGGTGGTCGACATGGGATTGAGCTCCTGTGTGGTCGTCCTGGTTTGTCGGCCAGATCCGGCCGCCTGGGGATGAGACGGACGACCGTCCCGAACGGTTCCCAACGCGTCCCGGCCCGGCAATACTTGGTCCATCGCCCCCACGCCCGAAGGTGAAGCCCATGGATGCCCACGAACTGAGCGACCTCATCGCGGCCCGAACCGCGGGCGACGAACCCTGGCTCGAGTTCATCCGTCAGCCGGCCCTGAGCGTCGGCCTGTACGTGCTCGAGGCCGGCCAGCCCGACCTCCAGTCGCCCCACTCAGAGGATGAGATTTATCACGTGGTCGAAGGTCACGGCCTGATCACGGCCGGCGACGAGGTTCGCCCGGTCGGCCCCGGTTCGGTCGTCTACGTCGCGCGAGGCGTGCCCCACCACTTTCACGACATCACCGAGCGGCTGACGGTTCTCGTCGTGTTTGCGCCGGCCGAGGGCTCCACGCTGCCGGTCGGGGACTAGCCTGGGACGCTGAGCAGCTCGGCCAGGCGCCGCGCCCGGAGCGCCGACTCACCGTCGGCGTCGTGACGGAAGAAGACGAAGACGTCGTCGCCGGCGGCCAGGAACGGTTCGAGCCGGGCTGCCCATCGGGCCAGCTCCGTTTCGTCGTAGCCCGTCCGGCGCAGGCGGAGGTACAGGAATGGGCCGGTTCGGCGGATCGTGGGCGGTTCGTCCAACTCGTCAAGGTCGGTGCCGCACAGGACCGCACCGATGGCCGTCAGCGCGTCGAACGTCTCGTCGACGTGCCACGACGGATGCTGGAATTCGAGGGTGAGGGGAAGGTCGCGGGGCCAGGCGGCGAGGAGGGCGGCGAGGCGGCGATCCTCGCGTTCGATCTCGGCCGGCACCCGGAACAGGACGGAACCGAGCCGCGGGCCGAATGAGCGCAGCGGCGCCGTCAGCCACGGCACGGCCGTCTCGGGATCCCCGGCCAGGACCCGCAGGCTGCCGCCACGCTGGGCCTAGACCGCTAACCGGAAGTCAACCGGGGTCGCCTCCAGCCAGCATGCAATGACGGCCGGTGAGTGATTGCGATAGAACGTGTTGTTGAGCTCGCAGGCCGGCAGGCGACCGGCATAGGAGCGCAACAGATCGCGCTCGGGCAGGCCGGCAGGATAGAACCGCGGGGCCCAGTCGCGATAGGCGAAGCCGCTCGTTCCCGCATAGAGCCGGCCCTGCTCCCGGGTGGGCCAGCGGATTACCCTGGTCAGCGTCTACTTCCCGGCGAGCGAACGCCGCCGGTCGGATCCCTCGGCGGCCCGACCCGCGTCGAAGCCACCGGTCAGGCAGACCGGGTCGCCGTCGGCACGAACGCGCTCACCGATTGCCCGGAAGGTCCGTTCGAGCAGCGCCAGGTCGGCGTTCGGGACGACCGCCACGAAGTACCGGGCGATCCCCTGGAGGTGGGTGCCGGCCGCGCCACGCAGCCGGACGAGCCCGGCCTCGGTCAGGACGGCCATGGCCCCCCGGCCATCCTCGGTGCACGTGGAGCGCTCGATCAAGCCGTCGGCTTCGAGCCGGTCGATCAGCCGGGTGACTCCACTCCGACTCAGGAAGATCCCGTCGGCAAGCTGGTTCATCCGGAGGGCCCGCCCGGGCGCCTCGGCAACCTGCAGGAGGGCCGAGTACTCACCCAGGGTCAGCCCCTCCTCCGAGCGCAGGTCTTCGTCGAGGCGGCGGGTCAGGAGGGCGTGCGCCATCAGGAAGGCCCGCCAGGTGTCCAGGCGCGGGTCGCGGGCGCTCAGCTCGATCTCGGGCTCGGACCCGACAAGAATCTCGGTCATCGGTGCATTCTACGCATGGATGCAACTCGTTGCCAATGCAACGAGTCGAGAGCGCCGTAGCAGCGCTACCCCGGCGTACCCCCGACGCCCGGTTCTCACCAGATCGCCGTGTTCGCGCTGCTCGGCTGGCACCGGGCCGCGGGAGCAGGCGGTCAGGTGCCGCCCTGGATTGGGTGCCCAGGCCCACGCCCCGATGACTTCCGGATTATCGATGCCCGTCGTGGTACGGAAGACCCGAGCCCCGACTCGACCGTCGCTGGCCTATTTCGAGGCCCGGCTGAGCGTGAGGCTGGCCCGGCTGGTTGTCGGAGGCCTGGGTCAGGTCCAGAGTCTTCCGTAGGCTTGGGTGGGCCCATATTTCGGAAGAATCGGGGGCCTGGGACGCGCCGCCGACCCGGGATCCGTGGCCGGCCCGTCGCTCGATCGGCTGGTCGAGGCCCTCACCGCAATCGCCGCCGGGCCGGGTCGTTCGACCCAAAGCTAGCGAGCCTTGCTCAGCCAGGGCAGCGGCGTCAGGCCGTCTTCCTCGTAGGCGTTGCCGAACGACCACG
>JBBRIM010000077.1:0-11637 GCA_038221095.1 Candidatus Limnocylindrales bacterium | reverse complement strand
GCCTTCGGGCTGCTCGATCGGCTCCTGCCCGTGGATCCGGAGCGGGCCTGGCAGCTGCTCCGGCGGGCAGCCCGCGAGGCGACCGACTGGATCACCGTCGACTCCCTCGCCCACCCGTACGGCCGGGGCATCCTCCTCGAGCCATATCGCTGGGCGGAGCTGGAGCAGCTCCTCTACTCGAGGTCCCAGTGGGAGCGCCGGCTGATCGGCTCGACGATTGCCACGATGCCGTTCGTCGACCGGCGGCTCGGTCGCGAGCGGTCGATTGCGGTCCACGGACTCGGGCTGATCGGCAGCCTGATCGGCGACGCCGAGCCAAACGTGCAGAAGTCCCTGGCCTGGGCCCTGCGTTCCCTGGTCCTCGTTGATCCCGAGGGCGTACTTGCCCTTGTCGAGCGCGAGGCAAGCCGGGCCGCGACCACCGACGACGGCCACCGGGCGTGGGTCCTGCGGGATGTCCTGGTCAAGCTGCCGGCCGAGCCGGCCGCCGCGATCAAGGCCCAACTGGGCACGATCCGCCGCCGCGCCGCTGCGCCAGCCACCTCCAAAGCCGCAGCGCTGGGTGCCTTTGCGCTCGGCGCCGCACCGCCGATTTGACCAGCCCGGGAGACCCTGAACCGTGACCGACGACATCGGCGATATCCGATCGATCCGCATCGAGGATGAGATGCGGGTGAGCTACCTCGATTACGCGATGAGCGTGATCGTCTCCCGGGCCCTCCCGGATGTCCGCGACGGGCTCAAGCCGGTCCACCGCCGGATCCTCTTCGCGATGGGCGAGATGGGCCTGTCGTCCGGCTCGTCGTACCGCAAGTGCGCCGCGATCGTCGGCGAGGTGATGGGCAAGTACCACCCCCATGGCGACGTCGCCCTGTACGACGCGCTCGTCCGGATGGCCCAGGACTTCTCGATGCGCTATCCGCTCGTCGACGGTCAGGGCAACTTCGGTTCGGTCGATGGCGACAGCGCTGCGGCGATGCGCTACACCGAGGCCCGCCTGACGGCGATTGCCGCCGAATTGCTGGCCGACATCGACAAGGAAACCGTTGACTTCGTGCCGAACTACGACGGCACCCAGCAGCAGCCCTCGGTGCTGCCGGCCAAGCTGCCCAACCTGCTGATCAACGGCTCATCGGGGATCGCGGTGGGCATGGCCACCAACATCCCGCCGCACCACCTGGGCGAGGTCGTCGACGCCACGATCGCCCTGATCGACGACCCGGACAAGACCACCGATGAGCTGTGCGGGCTCGTCCTCGGCCCGGATTTCCCCACCGGCGGCACGCTCTACCGCTACGAGACCCGGCGCAACTCGATCACCGGTGAGATCGAGACAGTCGACGCGATCCGCGAGATGTACGCCCACGGCCGCGGCCGGGTGGTCGTCCGCGCCCAGGTTGCCTTCGAGGAGACCAACAAGGGGCGCACCGCGATCATCGTCACCGAGCTGCCCTACCAGGTCAACAAAGCCACCCTGATGGAGAAGATCGCCGAGCTGGTCAAGACCAAGCGAATCGACGGGATCAGCGACCTGCGCGACGAATCCGACCGCGACGGCATGCGCATGTTCATCGAGCTGGCCCGCGACGCGAACCCGCACAAGGTCCTCAACAACCTGTTCAAGCACACCCCGATGTCGTCGGCCTTCAACCTGAACATGCTGGCGCTCGTCGACGGCCAGCCCCAGACCCTCTCGCTGAAGTCGGTCCTGCAGCACTACGTCGAGCACCGCCGCGAGGTGATCCGGCGCCGGACCGAGTTCGACCAGGGGAAGGCCCGCGCCCGGGCCCACATCCTGGAGGGCCTCAAGATCGCCCTCGACCACCTCGACGAGGTGATCCGGACGATCCGCGAGTCGGCCGACGTGGATACGGCCCGCAAGAACCTGATGACCAGGTTCGACCTGTCCGAGATCCAGGCCCAGGCCATCCTCGACATGCGTCTCGCCCGGCTGGCCGCCCTCGAGCGCAAGAAGATCGAGGACGAGTACCTCGGCGTGATCCAACTGATCGCGGAGCTCGAGGACATCCTGGCCAACCCGGGCCGGGTGCTCACGATCATCAAGGACGAGCTGCTCGAGCTGAAGCGCAAGTACCCCGGCGAGCGGCGGACCCGGATCGTCGACGACTCCAGCCGGGAGATGACCGACGAGGACCTGATCGCCGACGAGGACGTCGTGATCACGGTCAGCGGCCGGGGCTACGTCAAGCGCCAGCCGATCGCCACCTACCGCCGCCAGCACCGCGGCGGCAAGGGAATCATCGGCCACGTCACTCGTGAGGAAGACGCGGTCGAGCATTTGCTGGTCGCGACGACCCACGACTGGGCCCTCTTCTTCACCAACCGGGGGCGGGTCTTCAGCAGCAAGGTCCACACGATCCCGGATGCCAGCCGCCAGGCCAAGGGCATCCCGATCATCAACCTGCCCGGCGTCCAGGTCGAGGCGCGCGAAGTCCCGATGGCCACGATCACCCTGAAGGACTTCCGCGAGTCGAAGTACCTGGTCCTCGCGACCAAGCACGGGATCATCAAGAAGACCCCCCTGGAACAGTTCGAGAAGGTTCGTTCGTCGGGGATCATCGCGATCACCCTCGACGAAGACGATGAGCTCGCCTGGGTGGACGTCGCATCGGGCGAGGACGACATCATCATCGCCACGGCGCTGGGCAAGATCGCCCGGTTCCACGAGGCCGAGGTCCGGCCGATGGGCCGGCCGGCGGGTGGGGTCATCGGGATCCGGCTGGCTCGCAAGGGCGACGTGGTGATCTCGATGAGCGTGGTCCAGCCTGATGCGGATCTGCTCGTGCTGACCGAGACTGGCTACGGCAAGCGGGTGCCCCTGACCGAGTTCCGGGTCAAGCATCGCGGCGGACAGGGCGTCCAGCTGATCGCCCTCGAGGGCCGCAAGACGGGCAACGTCGCGGCCGTCCAGCAGGTTACCGAACTCGATGAGGAGCTGTTCCTGATCAGTTCGGGTGGCCAGGTGATCCGGACCGAGACGAACACGATCAACCGCTACAGCAGTGGCGCCCGGGGCGTGATCGTGATGCGCCTCGCCGAGGGCGATCGACTGGTCGCGATCTCGGCCTTCCGCGAGGGACTGGCGGAGCGCGGTGGCATCGAGGACAATGACGGCCCGGGCGGTACGCCACCGACGGGCACACCGGCGTCCTGACCACGGGTCCGGTGACGATCCTCGGCGGAGGTGAGCCTCCCGTGTACTCGGATCACTTCGATATCTACACGGGCAATGCGAACCCGGATCTGGCCCGCAAGATCTGCCGCTATCTCGATGTCGACCTGGGCAGGGCCGAGGTATTCCAGTTCGCCAACGAGAACATTTTCGTCAAGATCCTGGACAACGTCCGCGAAAAGGACGTCTTCCTGATCCAGCCCACCTCCCACCCGGTCAACCAGTCGATCATGGAACTGCTGATCCTGATCGACGCGTTCAAGCGGGCGAGTGCCGGCCGGATCACGGCCGTGATTCCGTTCTACGCCTATGGCCGGTCGGACAAGAAGGACCAGCCCCGGGTGCCGATCACGGCCCGCCTGATCGCCGACATGATCACCGTCGCCGGGGCGGATCGGGTCCTCACCCTGGACCTCCACCAGGGCCAGATCCAGGGTTTCTTCAACATTCCAGTCGATGAGCTGACGGCCGTTCACATCCTGAGCAACTACTTCAGGACGAAACACCTCGACGACCTCGTCGTGGTCACCGACCTGGGCTTCGCGAAGCGAGCCCGGACGTTTGCCGAGCTGATCGACGCGCCCCTCGCGATCATCGAGAAGCGACGGGTCGGCAACCTCGACCGGGCCGAGCTGATGAACGTGATCGGCGAGGTCCGGGGCAAACGGGCGATCATCGTCGACGACGAGATCGATACGGGCGGCACGCTGATCGAGATCGTCCGGGCGCTCGAACGCGAAGGCGTCAGCGAGATCTATGCGGCGGCCACCCATGGCGTCCTGTCCGATCCCGCGGTCGAGCGGATCCGGACCTCGAGCATCAAGGAGATGATCCTGACCGACTCGATCCCGCTGCCGCCGGCCAAGCGCATCGCCAAGATCAAGACATTCTCGATCGCGCCCCTGATCGGCGAGGCGATCCGCCGGATCCACCGAGGGGAGTCGGTCGGCGCACTGTTCAGCAGCGACGTGGCCCTCACCCAGCAGATGCTGATGTGGGACGACGGCACAGAACGAACCCTCGACTTGAGCGATGATGGGCCCGACCAGCCCGACGATCCGGCCGTGCCCGGAGGAGATCAATGAGCCTCCAGTTGCACCGACCCGACGGCAAGGGCGGCCTCGAGAAGCGGACCGCCCAGCCCGACGACTGGCGATCCCAACTGCAATCCCCGCGCTGGGGTTCCAGCCTGCGCGGCGGTCGGCTGCCCAGGCTGGCCAACTCGGAGATGAACCCGACGTCCACGGCCGTGTCCGTGCTGTTCTGGCTGGGCCTGGCCGGACTGACCCTGGTCCTCCTGCTGGCGGGCTACGGGACGGGCTTCTGGAAGTAGCCGGCGGGGGCCAATGACGGCCTCGCCTATACTCTGAGCCCATGGTTCTTGGCTTTCTCAACCGGTTCGTTGACTCCAACGACCGCGAAGTCCGACGGATTCAGCCCCTGATCGACGAGGCCAATGCGCTCGAAGCCGAGTTCGAGGCGTTGACCGACGCCCAGATCAGGGATCGCTTCGACGCGATTCGAACTGAGATCCGGGACGTCGCAATTCCCGATGAGCCGAGCGACGACGAGCTCCATCACCCCGAGCAGGAACGCCGGCGCGAGTTGGCCAAGGCCCGCCGCAAGCAGGAGACCGAGCGGATCAGGGCCGCCCTGGACGACACCATCCCGGAAGTCTTCGCAATGATCCGCGAGGCGACCAAGCGCAGCCTCGGGATGCGCCATTTCGACGTCCAGCTGATCGGCGGGGTCGTTCTCCACCAGGGCAAGATCGCCGAGATGCGCACCGGCGAGGGCAAGACCCTCGTTGCTCCGCTGGCGGCCGTGCTCAACTCGCTGACCGGGCGGGGCGTCCACGTCGTCACCCCCAACGACTACCTGGCCCGGCGCGACCCGCAGTGGATGGGCCCGATCTACCACTTCCTGGGGGTCAGCCTGGGGATGATCACCCATGACACGAGCTACGTCTTCGAGCCGGGCTACCCGACCAGCGACGAGCGCCTGATCAACCTCCGCCCGGTCGAGCGGCGCGAGGCGTACGCCGCGGACGTGACCTACGGCACGAACAACGAGTTCGGCTTCGACTACCTCCGCGACAACATGGTCACCGAGCTCGCCGAGCGGGTCCAGCGCGGCCAGAGCTTCGCGATCGTCGACGAGGTCGACAACATCCTGATCGACGAGGCGCGCACGCCGCTGATCATCAGCGGCCAGGCCGAGGAGTCGGCCGACAAGTACTACACGTTCGCCCGCCTCGTCCCCCGCCTGACCGAACGGCCGGAGGATGCCGAAGAGGGCGGCGACTACTTCATCGATCTCAAGGACCGGGCCGTCTCGCCGACCGAACAGGGCATCACCAAGATGGAAGGCTGGCTGAGCGTCCCGAACATGTACGACGCGGACCCGGCCCTCGCCCGCCACTTCGAGCAGGCGCTGCGGGCCCACGCGCTGTACAAGCGCGACCGCGACTACATCGTCAAGGACGGCGAGATCATCATCGTCGATGAGTTCACCGGCCGGCAGATGCCCGGCCGGCGCTGGAGCGAAGGCCTCCACCAGGCGGTCGAAGCCAAGGAGGGTCTGCGCGTCCAGCGCGAGAGCGTGACCCTGGCCACCGTCACTTTCCAGAACTACTTCCGACTGTACGACAAGCTGGCCGGCATGACCGGTACGGCGATGACCGAGGCCGAGGAGTTCCACAAGATCTACAGCCTCGAGGTCGTGGCGATCCCGACCCACCGGCCAATGGTCCGCGACGACGAATCGGACCTCGTCTTCCGCAACGAGATGGGCAAGTTCAACTCGCTGATTGATGTGATCGGGGAGATGACCGAACTCGGCCGGCCGATCCTGGTCGGCACCGTCTCGGTAGCCAAGTCGGAGATCCTCGGCGAGATGCTCAAGCGCCGGGGTATCAGGCACGAAGTCCTCAACGCCAAGTTCCACGAGAAGGAATCGGGGATCATCGCCCAGGCCGGCCGGACCGGGGCCGTCACGATCGCGACCAACATGGCCGGCCGGGGAACCGACATCCAGCTCGGCGGCAACCCCAGCGGCCTCGCCTCGGACCTCCTCCATCAGCGTGGCCTGAACCCGGCCGAGGTCGACAAGGCCACCTACGACGGGGCGTTCGCGGAGGCCAAGGCCATCTGCGACATGGACCACGACCGGGTGGTCGCGGCCGGCGGACTGCACATCATCGGGACCGAGCGTCACGACAGCCGGCGGATCGACAACCAGCTCCGAGGGCGGGCCGGGCGCCAGGGCGACCCAGGCTCATCGCGCTTCTACCTGTCGCTCGACGACGACCTGATGAAGCGCTTCGCGTCGGAACGCGTGGCAGGCCTGATGGAGCGGATGGGCCTCGAGGATGACGTGGCGATCGAGTCGCGCCTCGTGAGCAAGACGATCGAGAGCGCCCAATCCCGGGTCGAGGGCTTCAACTTCGACATCCGCAAGCGCGTCGTCGAATTCGACGACGTGATCAACAAGCAGCGCGAAACGATCTACTCCGAGCGCGACAAGGTGCTCCACAACGAGGACCTCGGCGAGACGATCGTGAGCTTCCTCGACGAGGAGCTCGACAGCCTGGTCGAGCAGTTCTGCAGCGACGAACAGCCCGAGGAATGGAACGTCGAGGGACTCGCCCTGGCGGCCCGGGCGATGGGCCTCGATGGCCCGGGCACCAACGAGGACGAGCTGTGGGAGCTCGGCTCGCGGGCGGCGATCCGGGAACACCTGGGCGACCTGGTCGATGCCCGACTCGCAGCCAAGCAGGAGGAGATCGGCGAGACCGACTGGACAACGATCGAGCGGGTCGTCCTGCTGCGCACGATCGACTCGCTGTGGGTCGAGCACCTGACCGAGCTCGACGACATGCGCCGCGGAATCGGCCTGCGCGGCTACGCCCAGCAGGATCCCCTCGTCGAGTTCCGGCGAGAGGCATTCAACCTGTATGCCGAGCTGCGCGGCTTCATCCGGCATCAGCTCGCCTCGTCGATCCTGCGGGTCCAGATCAACCGCCAGGATGCACCGGCCGCCCAGCCCCTGCCGGGTCCCGGGCAACCGGCTGCCGGGGGGACGGCCGGCGCGCCCGAGGCCACTCCACCCGGCGGTCGGCTGGCTTCGACCGGCCGAGCCGGACGTGACGCGGCGGCCGGCAACGCGATCCTCGGCTCGATCGCCCGGGGCCTGCCGCCGGCACCAGCGGTTCGGGGGGTTCGGGAATCGCTCGGCGACGAGGTGATCGGGTCGCCAGGCGGTGGGAGCGCCTCGAACGGGTCGGGCGCCCTCCGACCAGGGTTCGCACCCGACGGGCATCGAATGGGTCGTAACGATGTCTGCTTCTGCGGTTCCGGCCTGAAGTACAAGAAATGCCACGGCCGCTGAGCCGTGGGCAGGCGCCGCGCACTGATCCGGCTGGCTGCAGCGACCGCGGTCGGAGTGCTGTGCGTGGCAGCCTACGGCACCGTCAGGATCTGGCAGCAGGGCCTCCAGGATGAGCGCCGGCCGGCCGGCGCGGTCGTCGTCCTCGGCGCGGCCCAGTACGACGGCCGGCCATCGCCGGTCTTCGAGTCCCGCCTGCGACACGCCGTCAGCCTGTTCCAGACGGGTGACTACCGGTTCCTGATGGTCACCGGCGGCAATAAACCCGGCGACCGGACCACCGAGGCTGCGGTCGCCCGCCAGTACGCGATCGACCTTGGTGTTCCGGCCGACCGGATCCTGATGGAGAACCACGGCCGCAACACGATCGAATCGCTCGATGCGGTGCGGGCGACACTGGCCGCCCAATCGATCCACGACGCCGTCTTCGTCTCGGATCGCAGCCATATGCTCCGGGTCCTCCGGATTGCGACCGATCTCGGGATCACGGCCTGGGGCTCACCCACGACCGACAGCCCTGGTGACACCGACCCGGCCAATGCCGTCGAGTCGACGCTCCATGAGCTCGGCGGCCTGGCCTTCTACTTCCTCAGCGGCCAGAGCCCCTCGGAGTAGCGGCTCGGGCCTGGCTAGAGGCGCGCGGCGATGCCGAGGGCGATGGCCTTGAGCAGCGCCGTGTCGCTATTGCCGCTCATCCGGAAGAGGTAGCCGTCCTTGGTGAGGTGCGGCACCGCGCCGTCGCCCGGAGCGATGAAGGCCTGCGCCCCGCTCGCCTGGTAGTCATTGATAAGTGGACTGCCAGCCTGGATCTCGGCCAGGTTGCTATACACGTCGAAGGTCACGATGACCGGCTCGCCGCCCTGGTTGACCCGTCCGGCACTGTCCGTCGTGGTCCACGTCTGCGAGCACGCCTTGGCGCCGGGCAGGCCGGTGTTCGAGCCGTCGACCGGAGCATGGGTGGCCTTGATCGTGCCCAGGGCACTGGGATCGCCTGCCCCTGCCGTGATCGCGGCAACGAAGTCAGCATCGCTCACCACCGAGCACGGGTCGAAGTTGTCGAGGGACTTGCCGGCCTGGTCTGATCCCGGGCTGGCCGCCTGGCTGGCCGCCTGGCCGGCCGGCTGGCTCGAGGGGGCGCCGGCGGCGGACGTTGTCGGGACTGCGGCCGTGCCGGCGGGACTCGAGCCGCACGCGGCGACGAGCAGGGCTGAGGTGAGGAGTGCCCCACTCCAGACAGGGATTGCGCGTCGAGTGGTCATGGTCGTTCTCCCGAACGTGCGGGTCCTGGGCGATGGCCGGAGTCATGGCGTGCCTTCACAGCAGCTGTCTCCGGATGGCGGCGAGGTCGTTCCAGACGGTCTGCCTGACGATCCGGCCGTCGCGAACCTCGAGAAGCCGGAGCACGCGGTAGCTGACCCAGCGCCCGTGGCCGTCGATTTCGAAGGCGCGACCGGTCAGCCGGCCCTGCCACAACTGCTCGTCCAGCACGAAGTCCGGGCCGTACAGGCGTCGAAGCGGAACATCCCGCTCGTGGATCGTCACGGCCAGCTGGTCGCGGTACCGGCGGCGGACTGCCTCGATCCCCTGGAGGGGGTTCTCGGTCGAACCGACGACGTCGTGCAGCACGGCCTCGGCCATCGGAGCGAGGATCGCCTCGATGTCGCCGTCGTGCTCGGCTAGCAGGTGAGCGTCGACGATCCGACCGAGGTTGGCTCGGTCGTCGGTGGCAGGGTCTGGCTGGAGCTCCATGGCGGACACGATGATCCGGAGCGCTGATCAAACGCTGACCGCGCCCTGATGACGTGGGCGGAGCGCAAACGTCCGAGTCCGGGGCGACTACCCTTGGCTGAGCAGCAGGCTCGATCGAAAGGATCTGTGTGAGTCTTGACTTCCGGATCCTCGGGCCGCTTCAGGTGCTCGAGGACGGTGTGCCCCTGCGGCTGGGCGGGCCGCGTCCGCGGACGCTCCTCGCGGCACTCCTGGTGGAGGCCAACCGGTTCGTCTCGCGCGACCGGCTGATCGACGAGCTCTGGGGCGACGAGCCGCCGGCGACCGCCGAGAACGCCCTCCAGGCTCAGATCGCCGCCCTGCGCCGCCTCCTGCCCGATCGGATCGCGACCAGTGGCGCAGCCTATCGCCTGTCCGCCCGGGCCGATGAGATCGATGCGGGACGATTCGAGATCGCCGTTCGAGAGGCCCACGGTTTGCTCAATCGCCAGCCCGCGCCGGCAGCTTCGCAACTGGCCACGGCACTTGCCACCTGGCGTGGTCCTGCCCTCGACGGCGACGCGGCTGGACAGTTGGCGGGGGCAGAGGCCGCCCGGCTCGACATGCTCCGCCGGACGGCCCGGGTCGATTGGGCGGACGCCTGCCTGGCCCTCGGCCAGCACGACACCGTTGTGGCGGAGCTGACCGGGGTCGTGGTCGGTGATCCGACCGACGAACGCCTCGCCGGTCGGTTGATGCTCGCCCAATACCGGGGCGGCCGGCCGAGTGACGCGCTGACGACGTACGAGCTCGTGAAGGCAACGCTCCAGGCAGGACTGGCGGCCGTGCCGGATCCCGCCCTGGTCGAGCTGCGGGGGGCGATCGAGCGCCACGACCCCACTCTTGCGGCCCCTGCCAGCGGACTGCCCGCCCCGGCAACGAGGTTCGTCGGACGGGCGCGCGAGCTGCGCGAAACGACCGACCTGCTGCGGACCTCGCGGCTGCTCACACTGGTTGGTCCAGGCGGCTGCGGCAAGAGCCGCCTGGCGCTCGAGCTGGGTCGCGCCGTCGTGGCCGGGGCGGACGCGGAGGCGCATCTGATTCCGCTCGGCACGCTGCCACCCGGTGGCTCGGTCACCCGCCTCGTCGCGGATGTGCTCGATGTCCGGGAGCGACGCGGGGAACCGCTCGTGGACGGAATCCTGGCGCGCCTGCGCAACCGGCGGACCCTGCTGTTGCTGGACAACTGCGAGCATCTCCTGCCGATGGCCGCGGGCCTGTGCGCCGAGCTCCTGGCGGGCGCGCCGGGGTTGCGCATCCTGGCCACCAGCCGGGAACCGCTGAGCGTGCCGGGTGAGGTGACCTGGGCCGTTTCGGGCCTCGAGTTGCCCTCGCCCGCGTCGACGATCGCCGAGATCCTGGCCGCGGACTCAACCCAGCTCCTGGTGGATCGGGCGGTCGCCGCACGACCCGGGTTCATGCTCTCGAACCAGGCCGCGGCGACCGCGGCGGCCCTGTGCCGGCGGCTGGACGGGCTCCCGCTCGCCATCGAGCTGGCAGCGGCCCGACTCCGGAGCCTGGCCCTGGCCGAGATCGTCGAGCGCCTCGACGGTCGGATGGACCTGCCGGGCCGGACGGGCGGGCTGACCCCGGAGCGCCATCGGACGATGCGAGCGGCGATCGATTGGAGCTACGACCTGCTCGCCCCGGACGAACGCCAGATGCTCCGCCGGCTGGCGGTCTTCCGGGGGCACCTTGATGCCGGGGCGGCGACAGCGGTGTGGGGCGAGGTGGCAGCCGCTGAAGACCCCTTTGCCTCGCTCTGCCGGCTCGTCGACCAGTCGATGGTCGTGGCCGAACCCAGCCTCGACGGTCCCACCTCCTATCGGCTCCTCGAGACCGTGCGCCAGTACGCCGAGGAACGCCTGGCGGAGGCCGGCGAGACCGGCTCGACCCGGGCGCGCCACGCAGCCTGGTGCGCAGATCTCGTGGCCGCGGCCCGAGATTGGGGTGGCACCCGCCAGGAGACCTGGCTGACTCGTCTCGACATCGCCCATGGCGATCTCCTCGCCGCATTGCTCTGGTCGCTCGGCGACGGGAGCGATCCCGAGGGAGCCCTGTCGATGACGGCCAACCTGTGGTGGTACTGGTACGTTCGCGGGCACGTCGCGGAGGGCTCGCTGTGGCTACGTCGAGCTCTCGAGTCCTCGTCCGTGCTGGCCTCGAGGGTGCGCGCGGTGGCGCTCCGTGGCGCGTCGGCCCTCGCTCGCAGCGGCGGCGACTATGGCGAGGCCATCCGGTTCGGCGAGCAGTGCCTGGCGATGTGCCGCGAACTGGCCGATCGCCAGGGT
>JBBRIM010000076.1:0-11796 GCA_038221095.1 Candidatus Limnocylindrales bacterium | reverse complement strand
GGCCGCTACCTGGGTCAAGGAGAACCTTGCCGACCGGGTTCGTGTCCTGACCACCGAGATCGGTGATCTGGCCCTGTTCCGGGGCGTGCCGATCCACGCCTGATCGCAACTTCGGCAAACGCCGCCCCGGCTCGCTGCCGGGGCGGCTCTTTACTTGTTGACGGTGACCTGGGCTCGACGAACACCGGTCGCGCGCACACAATGCCGCGATGCGGCCCGAGGTCTCCTTCGCGACGTCCACCGACGGCACGCGCATCGCGTGGTCGCGCCACGGGCGGGGTCCGCACGGCGCCCGCACGGTCTTCGAGGCGGCCCCGGACCCCAAAGAGCTGCTCGAGATCGAGGGCGGCCACTTCGGCCTCCTCTATCACCCAGGCTCCCTGTTCGACCAGGTCAGCGCCGCCCAGGCCGAGTTCCTGGTCAGGCATCTCGCTGGCTGAGGGTGGTTGACACGGACCATCGGCCGGCGTACATGGAAGAGCGTGAATCTCTTCGCGGTGCTCGACGCCACCGAATCCGCCGAGAGCGAGAGAGAGGCCCGTGTTCGAGCGAAGTTCGAGACTCGCACTGGTCATCCGCGCGGGATCGTCCCGCTTGGCGAGGAGGGGAAGCTCTGGGTGCAGCTCCAGGCTGACGACCCGCCCGACCACGCCGAGGCCGACCGTCTTGCTTCGGCCGCGATTGACACCTGGCTGGTCGGCAACGAGGACGATCGAGCGCGCCTTCGGGCATTCTTTGCCCGGGCGCGCTACCTGCGCTGGCGCCTCGGCTGGCCGACCGGCGCGGCGGTCGTTGCCATCGCTGCGGCTGGACCCGACCGTGCGATGGAATTCGTTCAACGGGCGCTCGCCGGGATCGTGCTTGACGGTGGCCACTCCGATTGGCGGGACCTGATCGTCTCGCTCGACCGACTGTGCCTGACCGCGTTCCGAGCCGGGATCAATCCCGTGCCCCTCATCTCGACGGCGATCGACGCGCTCCCTGCCGAACCCGCCACCGAGCCGATCCGACGGGTCCTTGCGCCGTACCTCACGCCCGACCGGGCTGCGGCCCTCCAGCGCGCCGCCCGCCAGATTTGACGCGATGGACCACCGCGATCACGTCCGGCTGCTCCGAGATGGCGTCCCGGGGGGTGGACCGACCTGGGCCGACCTCGGCTCGGGTGAAGGAGCGTTCACCATGGCCCTGGCCGACCTGCTCGGTCCGACCGGCTCGATCCACACGGTCGATCGGGACGCTCGCGCCCTCGAGGTCCAGGTCCGAGCGCTCCATGGCGCGTTCCCGAGCGTTCCCGTCACTCCGTACGTCGCCGATTTCACGATGCCGCTCGAGCTGCCGCCACTCGATGGGATCGTCATGGCCAACTCGCTCCACTTCGAACGCGACAAGCTCGCCGTCCTGCGTCTCGTCGGAGGCTACCTGCGCCCGGCTGGGCGCCTGATCCTCGTCGAATACGACACGGACCACGGCAACCCATGGGTTCCCTTCCCGCTCTCGTTTTACTCCTGGGCCACACTGGCCGCGGAGGCCGGCTTCCCCGAGACGCAACTGCTGGCCTCGGTCCCGAGCCGGTTCCTCGGCTCGATCTATTCGGCCCTCAGCATCCGCTGAGCAGGTCGCCCGAATCGGTCGAGCCAGACGAGTAGCCCCACTGGTACCTTCGGCTTCAGGACGTTTTCCGGGCGCAAGAACCAACGCCGAACGACTACGATGCCGCGATGCGGATCAAACTCGTCCTCCCCGTTCTGCTGGTCGCCATCCTCGCCGCCTGCGGCAGCACCGGCCCGGCCTCCAACGCCAGCCCGTCTGCCAATGGCGGAACCTCGACTGCCCAGCCCTCGGCCGCGAGCTCGCCCGCCGGCAACGGCAAGGTTGATTGCGCCACGATCAAGTCGGCCGCCGCACAGCTGCTGATGACCCAGTTCCTGGCTCAGCTCACGACCGCGGACGCGATCGCCCAGATCAAGACAAAACAGATCGGCAACCTCGACCTGGACAAGTTCCTTGCCGCCATGGACGACCTGCACGCGCTCGACACGCACGCTTCGCCGCTGGGTGACCCGAAGGCAGCCATCGATTTCTACGAGAAGGCCGGCAAGGCTGCCCAGGTGCTCTTCACTGCCGACCCGGTCACCCAGGCGGCGATCGATACCTACAACCAGAACGTGGGCACGGTCGCCGACTTCCTCGGTCACCAGCTCCCGATCTCGGGAGCGATCGGCGCCGCGGGCTGCTGACGCGGCCGTCATGGGACGACGCGGCGGACCACACCGAGGACCGCGTGGGCCCCTGGAGTTCACGACCGTCCTGCTGGCCGTTCAGCTCGCCGCCTGCAGCGGATCAGCCGTTCCGGTCGGCTCGATCGGGTCGGCGGCTGGGCCCTCGAGCGAGCCGACCGATGATTCCGCCGGCGGCCCTTCGGGGGCGTCCGGCAGCGCCGCGGTCCCGCGCGGGTGGCAGGGCACGATCACCTTCCACGCCGTGCTGAACACCGCCACGGACGACACGTCCACGAGCGGCCAGGGAGTCTTCCAGGACACCACGGTCTCCCACTCGCTGACGAAGGCCGACGTCACCGACGCGTTCACCGTGAGCGGCGTTGACCCCGCCGACATGACCTTTGGGATCGACTCGGTGAAGCTTTCAGGGCCGGTCGCCAACCACGGGACGACCCTCGAGCGATCGGTCTTCGATTCCGACAAGCACAACGCGCTGGGCTGCCACTACACCGAAGAGGTCGGGTCGGAGGTGAGCGGATCCTGGACCGGCAATTCGACCGGCCCGGGCGAGATCAGGTTCCTTGACGACGGCTCCTACACGATCCGGATCGGGGTCGGCGGCGATTTACAGACCGGTGAGATGCCGCCGTCGCCCCAGTTGCCAAAACGGCTCTGGGACACGACGACGATCGTCGAGGGAGCAGCGATCGATTGCCCTCCGCCGGGGCCGGTGGAGAACACCACGGACGGACCGGTTGTGGAGTGGGCCTCCAGCATCCTGGGCTCCTCCGGCTCGATCACCGGCAAGCTGGATCCGGCCAACCCAGGCTCGGTCGTGGATGGCTCCGCCAAGTTCGACATCACATTGCCGCAGGCGACCCTGACCGTGACCTGGCATCTCGTCCACGACGGGCCCATCACGCTGCCCCACAGCTGACCCGCGCGGCCGGAGCTCGATGGCAGAGACCGCAGCACCCCTGAGCCCTCGGCGCCCAGCCCGGCCGATCATCCTCGGGCTGCTGGCCTCCGCGCCGTTCCTGGCCCTGCTCGCCTCGGACTGGTGGACCGCTCTTGCGACCGGGATGTCGGAGATCCAGCGGGAGGCCGGCCTGGACTACCGGACCTATATCAGCGCGACCGAGCGCTTCCTGTCAGGCGGAGGCTTCTACCTGCCGTGGCAGTTGACCGGCCACTACGGCCTGGCCGGTCAGCCGATCCTCTATCCGCCCGAGTCACTGGTCCTGTTCATCCCGTTCACGGTGCTGCCGGCCATCCTGTGGTGGGCCATCCCGATCATCGTCACCAGCGCGATCGTGATCCACTGGCGTCCGGCGCCGATCCTCTGGCCGATCATCGCGGCTTGCCTGTGGTGGCCCGACACGAGTGTGAAGATCCTGGCCGGCAACCCGGTCATCTGGGCCGTGATGTTCACGGCTCTCGGAACCATCTACCGCTGGCCGGCGGCCTTCGCGGCGCTCAAGCTGACGCTCGCGCCGTTCGCCCTGATCGGCATCCGCAACCGGTGGTGGTGGGTCGCCGGTTTCCTGGGGTTGCTCCCGTTCGTGTGGCTCCTGCCGGACTACCTGACCGCGCTCCGAAACTTCGACTCGGGCGGTCTGCTCTACTCGGTCCAGGAGCTGCCCATGATGTTCATCCCGATCGTGGCCTGGTCGAGCAGCCGGCCCTGGCGCGGACCAGTCAGAGGTCAACCTGCTCGAACTGGCTGTCCGCAGTTCCGGGCTGCTGGGTCCCGACCGCCGGAAGTGCCAGGCCGACCAGGATCGCAAGGAGGACCAGGGCCGCCCCGTTGAGACCCTGGGCAACCTGGGCGCCCATCAGCCGTCCCAGCGTCCCCGTCTCGATGTGACCCACGAGGCCCAGACCTACGCAGAACATCCAGACACCCATCGCAGATCCCCGCTCCTCCTCCGGGACCGCGTGCTGCAGTTGCGATTGTCCGACCGCATCAACGGCCGCGCCGGCGGCGCCAATCACACCGGCCAGGATCAGGGCGATGCTGAGGATGGGGGTGACCGCGAAGGCAACCAGTGCCAGTCCGAACGCAGCGGCGAGAAATGCGAAGGCCCCCACCGTTCGCCAGCGCGTCGAGCTCGTCGCGATCGCCAGCAGCCCGAGCGTGCCGCCGATCGCACGGGCGCTCAACATCCAGCCCAGACCGTCGGCACCGATCCTGAACACGTCCCGGGCGAAGCTCGGCATGAGAGTCATGCTCGAGAACGCGAAGATCTCGGTGCCCACAACGATGATCGCGATCAAAGCGACGAGGCGGTTTCGCGCGATCAAGGTGGCTGCTCGCTTGAGGTCTGCCCGACCACCGCTGACCCGTGCTGGCAGGGGCCGGACGTGGGATACCTGCGACACGAGGATCGCGCCAGCGAGGTAGGCGACTCCCGTCACGACGAGCGTCGGCGTGGGTCCCCATGCCTCCAGGCCGTACCCGGCCACGATCCCGGCGAAGATGCCGGAGACCTGGAAGGCGAGATTAGCCAGGGCGATGGCGTTGGCGGCCGACTCACGTTCGACCAGATCGAAGGCCATCGCGGTGGCCGCGGTGACCCTGACAGAATCACAGGTCCCCATCAGGAACATTGCCGCGATGAGCACGGGCAGACCGACCGCGCCGGCCAGCCAGGCCAGGCACAGCAGCCCGACGATCAGGCCTGAGCCGATGTTGGAGGCGACGACCAGGCTCGACCGTGAGTAGCGATCGGCCAATGCGCCAGCCGGGATGCCAAAGACCAGTTGGGGCAGAACCCGCGCCGCGATGACGACGCCGACGGCGAGCGATGAGCCCTCCGTGCCGAGCGCCAGCCAGCTGACCAGGAGCACGCTCGCGATCACGGCGAAACCGCTCAGGAGCCCTGAAGCCCACAGCCACCGGAATGACGGAACACGAAGCGCGTCGAGGATGTTGGAGCTCCCTCCCTGCCTGGCTTGAACGCCTCATCATGGCGCACCGCCCGCACCCGCAACAAGGAGCTCAGGCGACGATGGTCAACGGCGCCTCGGCCACGCGCTCGTCCGAGTCGTCCAGCAGGTAGGCCACCTCGTAGTCACCCGGCGGCAGCGGCCAGCGGCCTCCAGCCGGGGACTGGTCAACAACGGCCGAGGCTGCGTCGAGGCGGACCGTCCCGTCAATCCGGGCGTCGGTGTGCTCCCAGATGAGCGCTTCGTGGTGGGTACGCTCGGTTCGGCCGAAGACTGCGATCCAGTCCCAGCGGTTGCCCGGCCCACCGGCCCAGGCCACCTCGATCGGACCACCGACTCGGTAGACGGGCCGGGCGGTTCGCAACTCGACCTGGGCGCCGGGAGCCCGGATGACGAAGCGCGCCTGCGACACGATTCCGCCGCCACGGCTCCGCAGGACCGCGGCGTACCAGCCGGCCGTGAGCCCAGCCGTCGACAGCTGGAGCGTCCCGGCCTGGCCCGTACCCTCGAGCGATCGGATCGGACCATCGGGTTCGATGCTCAACTGCTCGCCGACCTCGCCGGGCCGCCGCCAGGTCACCTCGAGCGGGTCTCCGGCGGCCACCAGGCGCTGGCCGACCGCCACCAGGACAGGCATCGGTGCGAGGGAGAGCAACAACGTGGAGACGACCGCCCGGTGATCGGACGGCCACGGGGTCACGCCGATTTCGATACCCGGGCGGCCTTCCTCGCCCACGACCTGGCTGTTTCTGATCGCGGCAGGCCCCCTGGCGTAGATGATGTCGATCCGTTCCTGAGGGTCACCCGGGCGAGGATCGCCGGCGCCGATCGCCGGTCGTGCCGCCCACCAGGTCAGCCCCGGTTCGGCAACCGGGTCGGGATGGATCTCGCGCCACGTGTCGCGGAATCCCGCCGCCTCGATCGCCCGGCTGACCGGCCAATCGATGGCCGTCCGGACCTGTGTCCGCGAACCGACCGAGGCGGTCGTCCAGTCCAGGTGCGACGGCGCGTTGAAATCGCCCAGCAGGATGACCGGGACCTCGGCCTCGGTCGAGCGGCGGAGCACTGCCAGGGCTCGCTCGACCATCGGCAGCCGTACCCGGCGCTCCAGGTCGAGGACATCCGCCGGACTGCCACCCCTGACCAGGGCGTCCAGGCCATACGGGTCGGATGGCAGGTGGACGTTCGCGACGGCGGCAACCCGGCCGGGCCGAAGCTCCACGAAGACGAAGACGCCCTCCCCCCCGGGTGGGTCGATGATCGGGTACCGAGAGAGGATCTGGGTGCGAGCCGAGGCGTGTCGCCAGCCGAGTGCATTTGCGATGCGTCCGGTGTTCCCCATTGCCTCTTCGAGCGCAACGATGTCCGGGTCGGCCCGGCGGATTGCCTCGACGACCTTGGCCAGATCCACGCCGACCCCGCCGTCCTCGATGTTGAAGACCATGACCCGGGCGGCGGTCGGTTCGTGTTGAGGGTCCATCGGATCGAGTCTACCGAGTGGCCAGCGGGCCCGGCCAGAGTCTTCGATTGGGTCTCCGATAGGGCCGAGTTTGCTTAGCTGCCCAGTCGGAACGGGGGATACCGATCAGTCAGCAGCCAGAGATAGGCCGCTACCCGGGTGTACCAGCGCCAGTACCCACCCAGCAGGCCGATGTACGGGCCCGCCTGGCGGCCGAGGAGGAGGACTGGTAGCCAGCAGAAGTAGGTGAGGATCACGACTGGGATCGCCAGGAAGAACAGGACAATGAAATGGGGGATGCACAGGATCAGGCGGACCCAGATGCCAACGAACGGGATGCCCCACAAACGATTGATCTGCTGGCCGGAGTCGATCCTGACGCTCGTGCTGGTCCCCGCGCTGAGCGAGAACGGCGGGTAGACATTCGTCACGAGGAGGAAGTAGGCGCCGAGCCGAACCAGCCAGCGCAGGTAGCCCCCGACGATCGAGGTGACCCAACCCGCCTGACGACCGTTCACGAGCACCGGGATCCACGACACGAGCACGGTCAAGCCGAGCACGATGCTCAACACCCATAGGCCGATCAGGCTGGGGAGCAGGATGATTGCCCGGACCAGGAATCCGAGGAGCGGGATCCCCCACAGTCGATTGATCGGCTCGCCGTACGGCAGGGTGACATCGACGGGTTCGCCCGGCGGGGGAGTTCCGATGGGCTCCGCGGTCATCGTCATTTCGCTCCGAACTGCGGTTGGGTCGCCCGGAGTGTAGCGGTCGGTCGGGACCCCGATCAGCCGGTATCGAGTCCAGGCATCGTTACCTCGAGTCGGAGATTACGGCCCTCTTGTACACCCGCGGGCAAGCCGTCGCTCGGTCCCCCTGTACACGGGCGAGGCGTAACGCTACCGTCGGCCCAGCGTCCTGGTCGAGTGCTGTTCAGAGGTGGCTGAGCGATGAGTGAGACCGGCGAGATCGAAGAGGAGTGGCGCCCCGAGCTGCGTGGGCGTTCGTTCCTCATCGTCCTGCTCGCCGGCCTGGTGATCCTGTGGCTGGCCCAGCCGGTCATCGGGCCGTTCGTCGTTGCCGCGGTCCTGGCCTACGCCCTGAGCCCGCTCGTTTCGGAGGTCGAGGAGCGCACCCGGCTGCCGCGGATCGTCATCATCGGGCTCGGCTATCTCGTCAGTGGCGTGGTCCTTGCCGCGATCGGCTACCTCGTGATCGGCAAGCTCGCCGCCGAGTTCGAGGCCCTGGCCGCCGCCGGGCCGGATGCTGTGGCAAAGACGGTGCGCGGGCTGGTCGGGGCCGACACGATCAACCTGGGCACCCAGCAGATCTCGGTCACGAGCATCGCGACGGCGATCCAATCGGGCGTGGCCGGAGTGGTCGGGTCGCCCGAGAACGCGGTCCAGCTCGCCGGCCGAGTTGGTGAAACGCTGCTCCAGGCACTCCTTGCCCTGATTGCCACGTTCTACTTCCTTGCGGACGGCCGGATGTTCCGGGATTGGATGATCGCGTTGCTGCCGACCGAGCATCGAGCCCGCACGGTGAAGGTGCTCGGCCGGATCCATGCGGTCCTCGGCAAGTGGCTGCGTGGCCAGCTCGTGCTGGTCGTCCTCGTGGCTGCCGTCGTCTACGTGGTCCTCGGCCCGCTCTTCCAGATACCGCATGCGCTTGCCATCGGCGTCCTGACCGGCATCCTGGAGGTCGTGCCCCTCGTTGGGCCGCTCGTGGCGACGGTGGTGGCGGCGACGACTGCGTTCGCCCACGGCGGGGCCGGCCTGGCAGTCGCGGTCATCGTCTTCTACTTCGTCCTGCGCCAGGTCGAGGACCAGGTGGTCATGCCCCAGGTGGTCGGGCGGGCCGTCCACCTCCACCCGATCGTGACGATCTTCGCCGTGCTGCTCGGTCTCAGCCTGTACGGCGTCCTGGGCGGTCTCCTCGGCGTGCCGATCGCGGCCGCGGTCAACGTCATCTTCCGCGAGTTCGCCAGGCAGAAGGACTTCCCCGACTAGGGGCCTAGTTGGCCGGCAGGGTGGAAGCCGACAGGACCTGGCGGAGGACGAACTGCCCGTCGGTTGCCGGGTCGATGAGATTGACCTGGGCATCGTCGAGGACCACGGTCGGTGTCAGGCGAACCTGGACGAGCTGCGTCCCGACGAACGTCAGGCTGGTGATGATCCCTTCCTCGGTCTGGCGGCTCCAGTTCTGGCCGAACCAGAAGTTGCCCTGACTTGCTCCGACGTAGTGGTAGCGGGCGCCGACACGCGAGATCGCCAGCCCGCCGGCCCAGTGGTAATCGGCCCCGACCACGTGGTCGGCGCCGGCGTGCTCAAGGAGCGTGGCGAGGCGGGTCTGGAACCCGGTCAGGTTGGCGTGGTACTCCACATTGCTCCACTGCGGCAGGGCGATGATCACCTGGGCCCCGGCTGCCCGCGCCCGGGCGATCGCGGTCGCCGCATTGGCCGCCGTCAGGGTTGCCGTTCCCGGCGTGGCAGCCGCCGCCGGGGTTGAGCCGCCGATCGCGTCGAAGCCCACGAAGCCAAAGCTGATCCCGTGGGCGTTGACGATCGCCGGGCGAAGCGCGTCGTTCAGGTTCCGGCCGGCGCCGGTGGGCTGGATCCCTGCGCTGCGGAAGGCATCGACCGTGATGCCCACGGCGGCCGACCCGGCGTTGGTCATGTGATCGGAGGCGAGCGTGACGACGTCGAAGCCGGCCCGGGCCATCATCGGGGCCACCCGGGGATCGATCGAGAAGACCGTGCCGCTGTCGTGCTGGGTGAAGGTCTTCGTGATCGGGCACTCGAAGTCGCTGACCGTCACGTCGGCGTTCTTGAGCAGGTCGAGGAGCACCCCCGGGTGACCGGTCCGGACGGGATCGACGACGGTCCAGCCAAGGCGCGCGTCCCAGTGGGTCCCCGTGTACCGGGCGGTGCCCGCCGCGAGCAGCCAGTCCCAGCCCTTCTTGAGGACGACCGTCTGGTGGCTGACGCCTCGATCCGGGCAGGTGACACCGGTGGTCACGACCACCCGCACGTCAGTCACGGCCCAGCGGCTCCAACCCGCCGGCCAGGACGGGGGAGTCGCGATCGTGAGCGGGTAGGCCCGCCCTCGGGCGGGTGTCTCACCGAACAGGTCGGCGCCCTCCAGGGGCACGACCTTGACCCGCGGCGTGACGAGCGCCGGCGGGAGCACGGCGAGCAGTGCGCTCGACGGCGCGAGTGTCGCGCTGATCTTGTCGGCCGCAACGCACGCCGGCGCGGCCGGCCTGGTCGAGCCGAGTGCCTGGGCCACGGCCGTTTCGGCGCCGCACGGCACGATCAACGAGCCGGCTGCCAGACGCGCGGCCAGGGTGGCTTTCGTGATCGAGTTGACCTTGTAGTTGTCAAAGCCGCTCACCACCGCGAGGGGCACGCTGCCGGCCGGGGTCGCTGCGGGCGGTGTTGGGCTTGCCAGCGCCTGCGGGCTCGAGCTGGTTCCAGCCGTCGGCGTTCCGGATGAGGCAGTGAACACGGTGGCGGGTGCGGACGCGGACGCCCCGGGTCCGGTGTGCCCGGGCAGGACCCGGCCGACCACCAGGAGTGCCCCAACGGCCAGGACGGCGACGAACGCAGCCCCGATCCAGGGCCATGGCCCGGAACCACCTGGCCCGGACCGGCGCGGGGTTCGAGTCCGAGGTGGCCCAAGGCCGAGCCGATCCCGCCGCTCGAGGTACGACCCGGCCGGTCGCGATTTCAAGGCAGGCATCGGGCCGAGCTCAGACTTCGAGGATTCTCAGGTCGATCGCGTCGACGGCGACCACGGACCCGAAGCTCTTGGTCAAGCCGATCAGTTCCACCGCGGCCTTGAGGTCCGACGCCTGTGTCGTCGACGCCGTACTGCCGCTGGCAGATGGCCCCTGGTTCACCTGGTTCCCATCGTGCGAACCATCTCACGAGCCCTCGGTCTGCTGCCCTCGCGCCCGCTCGAGGTCGGGACCGGACGTGGCGCCATCCTAGTGCCTGACTGCTGCGGCCACAACGGAGCCAGCGCACCCGCCCCGGATTGTCCTGACCTGTGGTTCGATCAGCGGCCGTCGGCTAGGGCTGAGCACCCGGAGCGGGCCCGATCCGTTTGAGATTCCATTCGAACAGGAGCGAGTGGCCGGTGACGTTGAACGAATAGCAGCTCCCGGTGATCGTCGTCGCTGCGACGTCGATCTGCCAGGTGGTCGCGTTGCATTGGTTGCCACCGGCCCCACCACCCCCGCTGCCGGCTGCGTCCTGGGGCACGTCGTAGTACGAGGGCAGGCTCTCGCCATTGCCGCTCAGACAGTCGACCTTGGGTTCTGCCCATGACGAGATGCCGTAGTAGCCGTAGTGGCCAGAGCCATCCGGCTGCAGGTAGAACGTTTCGGCGAAGATCGCACCTGCTGGGTTGTTCTTGAGACCGGGCGTGGCCTCGCCCGCCTTGGTCGTGTCGCAGGCAGCGTTGGCCAGGTGCGCGTCCCAGGTCCAGTGCACGTTGCCGTGGGGGTAGTAGGCAATGCACGAATCGGGTAGTCCCGCCTGACACGGCTGGACCTGGTCATCGACGGGGACCTGCTCCCACACTCCGGTGAAGGTAGTGGTGCCCTCACCGTGGCTATCGGGCCAGTTCCACTTCTCGGTCCCCGTCATCGTGCCCCTCCAACCGCTGCAGCCCTTGGTCCCGGCGATCAGTTTCGGTGGCTCCGGGACCTTGAGCGAGTCGGTCAGGCTGGCGTTGCTGACCACGATGATGACCTGGCCCATGTCTTCCTCGGGGATGTCCCGGCAGAACGTCTTCCTGGCGGTCGAAGTCCAGTCCTCGGGCCGTTTCCAGTCCTCGTTGACGTTCTTGATCGCCCAGACGTGCGCACCGGCGACGCCGGCCAGGCTGTTCTCGAAGGTGATGTCGCGAGTGGATGCCGGGAAAACGTACTCGTAGTAGGCAGAGGCCATAGGCGGCAGCTTGACGTCCAGCGAGTCCTGTTTGCCACCTTCGAGCGTCTTGACCTTGTTTCGGGTCTCCGGCTGGAATCCCCTCGGAAACGTGTCGTCGGGCGTCTTGTACTGGGGTTGGACCGGATCCTTGTTCCAGTTCCGGACGGAGAAGTCACCGAAATGCCTGTCGAACGAGAAGACCGAGTCGACCGCCTTGACGCCCTGCACGCCG
>JBBRIM010000075.1:0-11805 GCA_038221095.1 Candidatus Limnocylindrales bacterium | reverse complement strand
CGGACCTGTAGCCCAACTGGGCCAGGGCCGGCCCTTGGCAGCTGGGCTATCCTGAAGTTGATGGCCACCCTTTCGCGCAAGACGCCGCTGGCAGAACTGCACTGCCACCTGGGTGGTGCCGTCACGCCATCGATCATGTGGGGGATCGCCCACGCCCAGGGAATCAAGCTCCCGACCAAGGATTACTGGGAGTTCCGGGACATGATCACCGTGTCGAACCGGCGCAGCCGGAGTTTCGACGGGTATCTCCAGCTCTTCCACTGGACCGAGCTGATCCAGTCGTCGCCCCTCGCGGTCGAGCGCGCGGTCTACGAGGTCATCGGCGGGGCGTATCGCAAGAACAACATCACCACGACCGAGCTCCGCTTCAACCCGATGAAGCGCAACCGGGGCGGTGAACAGGACCTCGACCACATCATCGCGGCCGCGGTGCGCGGGATGGACCGGGCGTCGCTCGAATACCCGGTCAAGCCGGGCCTGATCTTCTGCCTTGACCGGGCGTTTCCGTTCGAGCTGAACGAGATCCTCGTCGAGAAGGCGATCGTCTGGCACGATCGGGGCGTGGTCGGCGTTGATATCGCCGGCCCGGAGAGCTCAACGTTCCGGGTGGCCGACTACCGGCGCCTCTTCCGCCGGGCGCGCCAGTTTGGCCTGGGCCTGACGGTCCACACCGGTGAATCCGGACCGGTCGAGGAGGTCGCCCGGGTGATCGAGCTGCTCGAGCCCGACCGGATCGGCCACGGGGTGAAGGCAGCCTACGACCCACGGGCGATGGAGATGCTGCGCGACCGGGGGATTGTCCTCGAGATCTGCCCGACCTCGAACCTGAACACCAGGGTCGTCTCGAGCTGGGAGGAGTTCCGCTGGATCTTCGATCAGTTCCGGCGCAACGAAGTCCGTTTTTCGATCAACACCGACGGCCCGGAGATGCTCAAGACGTACATCCGGGATGAGCTCCACACGCTTGGCCGGCTGGGCATCCTGTCGCCGGAGGATCAGCGCCAGGCGATCGATACCGCCCTCGCGGCCTCATTCGTGCCGAACGTCACGGACGTGATTCCGTCGGTCCTTGAGCCGGCCCGGCGAGTCGAGGTCGAGCGCGAGGAAGCCTGACCCGCTCCTCCTCGACGTCAGTCGGCGCGGGCGCTGACCCGGTAGGTGCAGCAGCGATCGCCGGCCGCAATGTGGGTCTCGCGCACGACTTCGGCGCCGAGGACATCGCGGAAGAGGGCCAGTTCGGCCTCGCAGGCGGCCGGATCACCGGCGGCCACGTGGAAGATCGCGCAGTTGTGTTCGCGCAGTCGGATCGTGCCGTCGGCCGATAGCTCGGCGCCGCACAGGTAGCCCTGCTCTTCCTGGATCACGGCCAGCTCGCGGACGCGTTCAACGAACGAGGCATTGCCGCCGACGGCCTCGTCGAGCCGCCGCCGGATCCGTTCCGCCGTCTGGCTGCGGCGGATCTCGAAGACCTGCTCGACGAGATCCCGGCCGCCGATCGTGTCGATCGCGGCGATCAGGCCGGCCGCAAGTCCGTCGTAGTTCGAGGGGAAGAGCTGCTGGGCGCTGGCGGTGACGTCGTAGAGGTGGCGCGGACGACCGACACCGTGACGCTCGGTCCGGCGTGAGACCAGTCCATCGGTCTCCAGCACCCGGAGCTGCTGGAGCACCCCGGTCCGACTCGCCCCGAGGAGTGTGGCCAGCCGGTCGGGTGAGCTCGGTCCCGCTCGTCGCAGGGCCAGGACGAGCTCCCGTCGGAGCGTCGGGGCGTGGCCGCCGGAGTTGCCCGGTCCCGACTCGTCGGCGTGGCGGGGCGGAAGACGTGAGCCATTCACGGGCGGCAGCGCGGGCTGTTGGTCGGCCATCAGGCTGAGGCTAGCAGAGGGTGCCCGGACCTGCTGGGGAGCCGCCCGGTGTACCCTCCGGGCGTGGACCTTGACCTCTCGACCGAGCACGTCCTGCTGCGGGAGACGATCCGCGCGTTCATGATCGCCGAGGTCGCGCCCCAGGTCGATGCGCACGAGCGGGCGCGCAGCTTCCCTCGTCAGATCGTGGATCGGCTGGGAGCGCTCGGCTGGCTGGGTATCCCATTGCCCGAGGACGAAGGTGGGGCCGGCCTCGATACCCTGGCTTACGCGATCGCGGTCGAGGAGATCGGCCGGGTGTGGGGCTCGCTTGGTCTGATCGTCGCGGCGCACACCAGCCTCGGCTGCGGCCCACTGCACCTGTCGGGGACGCCCGAGCAGAAGAACCGTTTCCTCGTGCCGATGGCCGAGGGTCGGGTGATCGGCGCCTACGGCCTGACGGAGCCGGAGGCCGGTTCCGATTCAGGCGGGACCCGGACCACGGCTCGCTTCGAGGATGGGCCGGACGGCGGCACGTGGGTGCTCGACGGAGGCAAGCGCTTCATCACGAACGCGGGTCAGGCCGGGACGTACGTCGTGACGGCGCGGACCGGGACGAGGCCCGCCGGCTCGGGCGCGCACGGGGCGGCCGATACAGCCGGCGCCGGTGCCGAGATCAGCGCGTTCATCGTGCCGGCCGACACGCCGGGGTTCAGCATCGGCCGGCTCGAAGAGAAGATGGGCCTGCACGCATCGGCCACCGGTGAACTGGTCTTCGAAGGTGCCCGGGTGCCCGCGGCGAACCTGCTCGGCGAGCGCGGCGAAGGCTTCCGGATCGCCCTGCGGACCCTGGACGGCGGCCGGATCAGCATCGGGGCGCTGGCTGTGGGACTGGCCCAGGCCGCGCTCGACGCCGCGATCCCCTACGCCCAGACCCGACGCCAGTTCGGGCGTCCGATCGGCTCGTTCCAGGGCGTCGCGTTCCTGATCGCCGACATGGCCACCGAGATCGAGGCGGCTCGCCAGCTCGTCTGGCGGGCGGCCTGGCTCAAGGACCAGGGCCGCGACTACGGCCTGGCTGCCGCCCAGGCCAAGCTGTTCGCGTCCGAGGTCAGTGCCCGGGCCACGAATGCGGCCATCCAGGTCCATGGCGGATATGGCTACGTCGAGGAATACAAGGTCGAGCGCTACCTGCGCGACGCCAAGCTGACCGAGATCGGAGAGGGCACGAGCCAGATTCAGCGGCTCGTGATCGCCCGCAAGATTCTCAACCTGCGGGTGGTCTGAGCCCGGCCCGATTCGGGGGTCGTTGGATCGCGGCCGGCGGTTCGGTTCGCGCCGGCGGCTCGCCTCGGCCGGCGGTTCGGTTCGCGCCGGCGGCTCGCGTCGGGGGCGGCGACTGCACACCGGCGGCGACACGGCCCCGCTCCGGCGGCGACTCGGCGGCCCGTTTGGCGGATCAGCGGCACGGCCAGCGGTTGATTTCTTGCCGATTACCAGTGGAGGTAGTGGTAAGGAAGAATCCAGCCACCCTCGTAGGCCTCCGGCGTGTCGTTTGCCGGGATTCGTGCGTGGCTTCCGGCGCTGATCGGCCCGAACAGGCTCGAAGGCGCCGGATTCCTTCCCGAGTACCACCTCCATCGATAATTGGGAAGAATGGGAGCCGGGTCGGTGCGCGTTTGGCGCACGTCCCGCCACACCGGCCAAGCCGGCCGGCCCGGCTTACGGGTTGCCGCCGCCCGTGCCGTTGCTGCCATTGCCACCATCCCCAGCGGCCGCCGTCAGGACAGCCCGTAGCGTGGTCCGGAACTGGGCGCCCCACGGTCCCTGGCCGGCGACCACGTACGGTGAAGGGTCGACCGACTCGTAGGAGGCTGGGTCCGTGACGAAGCTCTGGGCGCACTGGGCAACGGTGTTGGAGAGGCGGGTCCAGGTGGGCGCGTCGGCAAACATGTAGATATGGATCCGGACCGGGGCGAGCTGGTCGAGGCCCGTCGCGGTGAACCCGACCGCCGTCGAGACGAGGGTCGAGTCCTTGCAGCCGGCGTCGCCCGAGACCTGGTTGGTCACCGTGATCCCGGCAGCAGCGAGCTGGGCCACGATGGTCGGGAATCCTGCCGGACTCGGCTGGGGCAGACCCGCCGCGCGCGTCCCACAGCCGGCCAGGAGCACGGCGAGCAAGACGATCACGATCCGGGACATAGCCCGAGGCTACCACTGGAATGCCTCCGCCGCGGTCCGAGCGCCGAGTGGCCGTCCGTATCGTAGGATTGGCATGCCCCGGCACCGCTCGATGGGCACCCGTCGAGTCCGTTCGCCGCGTCCCCAGCGAGGAACCTGTGCCCGTAGTCCGACCCTTCCGCGCCCTTCGCTTCGAGCCGGACGTTGTCGGCGACCTCGCGGCGGTTGTCAGCCCGCCCTATGACGTGATCAGCCCGACCGACGCGTCCGCCCTCCTCGCCCGGCATCCGAAGAATGTCGTCCGGCTCGACCTGCCCGCCGGCGAGCAGGGCGATGGACCCGACGACCGCTACCGGCGGGCCGCCCGGACCTTCGCGGCGTGGCGCTCCGATGGCACGTTCCACAAGGACCCTCGGCCCTCGCTGTACATCTACGAGCAGGCCTACCGCGTGCCGGGCTCGACGATCGAGCGCGTCCAGCGGGGATTCTTCGGGCGTCTCCGGCTCGAGCGGCTGGAGCCCGGGTCGGGCGTCCTGCCCCACGAACGGACGATGTCCGCGCCCAAGGAGGACCGCTACAAGCTGCTCCGGGCGACCGGCGTGAACATGAGCCCGGTGATCGGCCTGTACACCGACCCCGCCGGACAGTCGGCCCGGATCATCGAGAAGGTGACCCGGACGACCCCGATTGCGGACATCACCGACGTCGATGGAGTTCACCACCGGATGTGGGCCCTTCCCGCCGAAGTGCTGCCCGATGCCGGCGCGGACCAGCCGGCCGGGGCCACCGAGCCGGCCCAGCCGGCCGATGCCCTCGTGCCCGGTCCCGTCGCGACGCTGGTGGCCGCCGCGGGAGCGGGACCGATCACGATCGCGGATGGGCACCATCGCTACGAAACAGCACTGCGCTACCGCGATGAGCGCCGGATGAGCCGATCGTGCGAAGAAGATCCGGCCTTCGACTACATCCTGATGCTCTTCCTCGAGGTCTCGAGTCCCCTGACCGTCCTGCCGACCCATCGGGTCGTGGGCGGCCTCGGTGACGCGGGTCTGGCCACGCTCCGCCAGGGCCTGGCCGGGCTCTTCGAGGAGGAAGCCGTCAGCGACCCTGCCCGGCTGATCAGCGAGTTCGGTCCGGGAGCCGCCGGCCAGGGTGGCCATGGCCGAATCGGGCTGTGGACGCGCACGGGTGGCGCGATCCTGACGGCCCGGGCGGAAGCTTTCGAACCGTTCCTGCCGAGCGGCGGGGAGGCGATGCGCCATCTCGATGTCACCCTGCTCCAAGTGGTCCTCGAGCGGCTGGTCGGGATCGACAAGGCGGCGGTGGCCGCCGGCCGGGTGGTCTACACGAAATCGGCCGAAGAGGCGATCACCTGGGTGGACGGCGGGGCGGACGGGGCCGATGTCGCCTTCCTGCTGGAGCCAACGCCGGTCGCCTCGATCGTGGCCGTTGCCGGCCAGGGCGATGTCATGCCTCAGAAATCGACCTACTTCTACCCGAAGCCGCTGACCGGCCTCGTGATCAATCCGCACGAGTGGTGAGGCGATGACCGACCTGTCGAACGGCGTGCGGACCGCGCCGGCGGCGGTGCCCACTCGTCCGGTGCGCAAGGACGAGATTGAGCTCAGCGAGCGCGGGATCTACGTCGAGTCGTGGCTACCCGAACGGCGCTCCCGTCGGCGGCCGCTCCTGTTCGTCCACGGTGAGCTGGCCGGTTCGTGGGTCTGGGAGCGTCACCTCCAATACTTTGCCGCGCGCGGATGGGAGGGCCATGCCCTCAACCTGCGCAACCACTTCTGGTCGCAGACGGCCGACCCAACGACGCTGTCGTTCGACACGTACACGGAAGATGTTCTCGAGGCGATCGAGCGTCTGGGGGACTCGGTCGTGGTGGTCGGCCATGGCATGGGCGGCCTGCTCGCCCTCAAGGCAGCCGAACGCCGGCCGGTTGGCGGCCTGGTCCTGCTCTCGTCGGAGTCGCCAAAGGAGCTCCGGGGGCCCGGCCGAGCCCATGAGCTGCGCGAGATCCCCGAGGTCTACGGGCGCGACATGCTCGGTTGGGAAACCCTGCCCGAGCGACTCCAGCGCGATCATCGCGACCTCGCCCTGGCCGACATCCTGCGGATTCAGCATCTCCTCGGCCAGAAACCCCACGAGTCGGGTGCGGCCCGGCGCCAGGTGGTCGCCGGCGTGCCGATCGAGCGCGCCCGGCTGGCAGGCATCCCGACCCTCGTCGTCGGCGCCGGCCTCGATCGCTACGTGTCCGAGGCATCGAGCGAGCGCCTGGCCGAGTGGTTGTCCGCCGACTATGAGCCGTTCGGGGCCCACTCCCATTTCGGTCTCGTCCTCGGCGAGACGAGTCACATCCAGGTGGCCGAAACGGTCCGGGCATTCCTCGAGACGAACCGCCTGTAAGGTCGCGGCTGGTATCATTCCGGCCGGTCCGGCGCTCGACGCCACCGGCCGACCTGCCGCATTCGTCTAGAGGCCCAGGACACCGCCCTCTCAAGGCGGAGATCACCGGTTCGAATCCGGTATGCGGTACCAGCGACCAGAGGCCCAGTGACCCCACCCGCGGTGCGCCCCCTGATCATCCTGGCCGAGGGCCGTTTCGGGCCTCACGACGGCAAGACTGCCATGGGCGTGATCCGCTACGGACCCGACCCGATCGTGGCCGTGATCGACTCGACGAACCAGGGTCGAAACGTCCGTGAGTGGCTCGGCGACCAACCCCGTTTCGATATCCCGATCGTGGCCTCGCTGGCCGAGGCGTTGGCCCTGGGGCCGGCCCGGGGCAGGCCCGGCGCGCTGCTCATCGGGATCGCCCCGACCGGCGGCCGGCTACCCCAGGCGTGGCGCCAGGCGATCCTTGCGTCCATGGCAGCCGGCCTCGACATCCTGTCCGGCCTGCACACGATGCTCGGCGACGATCCCGAGTTCGCGGCCGCGGCCCGGGCGGCCGGTGTCGAGATCGTCGATTACCGGCGCGCACCCAGCCGCGAAGAGACGGCCGTTGGTCGAGCCCACGCGCCGGGCAAGCACGTGATCCTGACGGTCGGGACCGATTGCGCCATCGGCAAGATGAGCGTCGCCCTCGAACTCCGGCGAGCAGCCGGTGAAGCGGGCCTGGCCGCGGTCTTCGTCCCGACGGGCCAGACCGGGATGATGATCGATGGCTGGGGTGTCGCGGTGGACCGGGTGATCAGTGACTTCATCAACGGGAGTTGTGAGTGGCTGGTTGAGCAGGCCGAGGCGCGCGGCGACTGGATCCTCGTTGAGGGCCAGGGGTCGCTCGATCATCCGGCCTACAGCGCGGTCACCCTGGGCCTGATCCATGGCTGTACGCCGCAGGCGATGGTGATGGTCCACAAGCCGGGCCTGCTCGAGCATGACTGGGACCACGTCGCCGGCCGGAGCTACCCGCTCCAGCCCCTGAACGACTTCATCCGGCTGCACGAGCAGGTTGCCGGGCTGGTCGCGCCCTCGAAGGTCGTGGCCATGGCCCTCAACACCTCCCTCTACCCGGACGAGGGAGACGCCCGCCGGGTAATCGCCGAGATCGCCGCCGAGACGGGCCTGCCCACCGACGACCCGGTCCGGTTCGGCCCCGGCCGGCTGTGGACCGCGATCCAGGCCGGTGTCGAGGCGATCGATGCCGGTTCGGGCCGGACGGCCGGCCGATGAGCCTGAGCCTGACCAGCGAGATCATCCGGCTGCCCTACCGCGAGCCGTTCCGGATCGCCCGCGCCCACGGCGGAGCTGGGATGAGCTCGATGATCGTCGAACTGCGCAACGACGCCTGGCCGGACCTGGTCGGCTACGGCGAGGGCTACCCCGACGCCTACTACGGCGAGACGCTCGAGACGATCGAGGTCGTCCTGCCGCTGCTCCTCGGCGCGTTCAGGCCGGAGGACCTCGAGGTGGGCGAGACCGAGGCGGCTGGGGCGCTCGAACGAATCGGCGACGCCTTCGAGGGGGCGATCGCTCGGCACGGCGCTGCGAAGTGCGCCCTGGACACGGCCCTCCATGATCTTCTCGGGAAGCATCTTGGGTTGCCGGTCCACGCCCTGCTTGGCCTGTCGCCGGTCATCGGGCCCACGGACTTCACGATCGGGCTCGACGAACCTTCGGTGGTCGCCGCGCGAGCCGCCCGGGCGGCCAGGTTTCCGGCCCTCAAGATCAAGGTGGGTGGACCGGCGGACCTTGAGACGCTCGAGGCGGTCCGAGCCGTCTACGCGGGCCCGATCCGGGTCGACGCGAACACTGCCTGGACCCAGGACCAGGGAGCCCGGTTGATCCCGGATCTCGTTCGGCTGGGCGTGGAATTGATCGAGCAGCCCTTCCCGGCCCATCGCCTTGACCAGTTGCGCTGGCTGCAGGAGCGCTCCGAGCTACCGATCGTCGCCGACGAAAGCGCGCTGACGATCATCGACCTCGATGCGCTGGTCGGGGTCGTCGACGGGGTCAACGTGAAGCTGGCCAAGTGCGGTGGCCCGGGCCCGGCCAGTCGGATGTTGGCTCGCGCTCACGAACTGGGCTTCAAGACGTTCCTTGGCTGCATGGAGGAGACGTCGCTCGGGATCGCTGCCTCGGCCCACGTCGCAGCCCTCGCCGACTGGATCGACCTGGACGGCTGCCTGCTCATCTCGGGCGACCCGTTCGAGGGCCTCGAACTTGACCCCGACTGCCGCTGGCAATTGACCGCCGTCGCCGGCCTCGGGGTCCGGCGACGCTCCGCCTGACGCTGTACGGGGCCGGGCGCGGGGCCGGCTGAGGCCGTTCGGGGCCAGCCGCGGGGCCAATCTGGGCCGGCCGCGGGGCCAATCTGGGCCGGCGCGGGGCCAATCTAGGCCCTGTGGACAACTTGGTGGACGAGATCGTGGACAAACCCCCTGCCCGCGATCTGGGCCGACGCCTATCATGGTTGGACCGGGCTGAGGCACTCTGGGAGGGGTCCTCGGCACCCCGAGTGCACGCGGCCAGACCGCCCGCTTCCGCGGTCGAGCGCGCCCAGTCGACGCGAGAGGAGGAGGGCTCATCATTGCCTGATACGCGCACGCCCGCCCCGGTGACGATGTCCCCGGAGGCGATCGATTTCGTGCGCTTCTGCTACCGCCGACGGCGTGTTGGCTGGCCGGAGCTGTACGACGAGATGTGCGCCGTTGCGAGCCGCGGACTCTACAAGGGGTGGGGTCTGGCTGAGCTTTCCGAGCACGGGATCGGGTTCTCATTGTTCGAGACACCTGCCCTCGCCCGAGTCGCAGCGGACGTCGCCCGGGAAGAGACCGACCGACGTTCCGCGGCCCATCCGATACCGGTGGCGACCCACTGATCGAGCCCAACGGCCGACTCATGCAGCGACCCCTGTCGGACTGGCAGGGGTCGTTCGATTCTGGGGGCCCGCCCGGCGGGGGCCGCCCGGCGGCGGCGGCGGCGGCTCGGCGGCCAGGGGCTTAGGTCTGGCTCAGGCCCGGATCTTGCGCCGCGCCATCTCGCCTTCGATCTGACGCTCTGCCTCGACGTACCGGTCGATCTGGTCGCGGATCTCGTTCGCCTCGGGCGTGTACAGGTGAACCTGCTGCTGAAGGATGTAGCTGAGCCGACGGCTCGTCATCCGGACGTGGTCGAGGTTCTTCATCAGGACGAGTGGATCCATCGAGGCCAGGTCCGAGGGGTGGTACATCTCCTGCATGCCCGCATTCTAGCCGGGCGGCGCCAAGGCCAGCCCGTCCAGCCCGGCCAAGTTGGGCCTGGCTCCCCACTCCGGCCGCCGCTGGCCCGAGCTGCACGAGATGAATACGTTCGACGTGGCGGGAGTGGCATCGTGCCGTCTTCCGGCATGAGGTGCCGGAATTCGACCAGTTCGCGCCCAGTTGAGTCGATTTCCTGCAGCGGATGCCGGAAACCGACGGCTTCGGGTGTCGCCTGGGCGGACTCATTCTTCTGGTGCAGGTCCACGGCGAGACGCCGTCTCCCCACTCCGGCCGCCGCGGGTGCAGGTGCAGCCGCCGCCTAGAGTGCCCGCAGGCGGCGCGGCGGCCAGTCCCAGTCGATCGGCACGGCCGCACCGCTGAGGGCCCGCCGACGGCCGGCTTCGGTGGCCCCGAGTACCAGGATTCGGTCGACCTTCGTGGCCCGGCCTGCCTCGCTGCCCCACAGCTTGGTCATCTTCCGTCCTGGGGCGACGTCATCGAGGGCGACGCCGGCCAACCGGTAGCCGGCCGGCAGGGCGGCCTCGGCCCAGACCTTTTCGGCCAGGCCGATCCCGCCGACCAGGGCCCGTCCGCGATCCCGCTCGACATCGCCGATCACCAGGACGACGACCGCATCATCGGCGAGGGCCGGCCGGAGGCCGTCGAGGACCTCGCGCATGAACTGGAGATAGGCGGTCCGATGGTGGGCATCGTCGAGGGCTGCGTCGATCGCCGCCGGGTCTTCGCCCAGGAGCCAGGCCCGCATCCAGTTGTAGTAGCCGTACTTCACGACGCGCAGGTAGGGCGGCGAGGTGACGACCAGGCGAGCCCGTTCGGGCAGGGCCCGGGCCCGAAGGGCGGTTCGTGCCCGGATCCCGGCGTCGCGCGCGTCTCCGAGCAGGGCGATCCCGGTCGAGGCCGGCAACGGCTGGCGATAGAGCCGGTTGAGCTTCTGGTCGAGACTGCCGAACAGGTCCCGCTGGGGCGAGTGAAAGTCGGTCCGGGCGACGAAGTCACGAACGTAGCCGCGGGCCATGCTGAACGTGTTGGGCATGACCTCGGAGAGGTAGCTGGCCGACTTGCCGTGGAGGATCCCGGTCAGGCCCGCAGCCAGGAAGCGATCAACCCGATCGTCGAGACGAAGGACGGTCCGGACGAAGAGGAGCTGGGCGAACGTCCGCGGGTGAAAGGCGAGGGCGACCTCGATCGGGACCGGTTCGATACCGTCGGCCGGTGCGGCCTGGGAGCCCGCCGCCGGCACCAGCACGCCACCTGGTCCCGGCGCTGCGAGCAGTCGCAGGGAGAGCGCCAGCCAGGCTGCGCCTTCACTGGCCCAGCGGAGGCGGAGCGCGGTCAGGCGGGTTCGAGCTTCGGCCGGCGAGGCCGGCTCGACCTTGGCCGCGGTGAGCAGGTAGGCGAACGGGTTGAGGTCGTTGCCGACCCCGATCCGACCCTCGGCACAGGCCTGCAGCGCGGTGGTGCCGCGTCCGCTGAACGGGTCGAGGACGATATCTCCGGGGCGCGACCAGCGGGCGATGAACGCGTGGGCGAGGGCTGCCGGGAAGCTCGCGAGGTACGAGCACATCGGATGGAAGCTGTGGCCCCACAGCCGCTGCTGATCCTTCCACTCGGGTGCGATCGCGAGGCGGGGAAGCTCGGCCGGGAGCTCCAGGGCAAGCTGACTGGCGCTGGACGCGATGTCGATCGGAGCCCTGGCGCGTTGGGCGCGCGGCACGTTCGAGCGGACCTCCGGCGGTGATCCGACGCGATCCCGGCGCGACGGAGGCGGAGTGTAGCACGCCGATTCGGGCGATCCGACAGGCCAGGCGTTGGCGACATCCACCAAGGCGGATTGCACACGGGTTGACGCGGGTCGCTCGGGTCCCCGGCACTGGCCGAGATCGGCGGCCGGTGCCTGTGTAGCGCGCTAGTTACAGGCCGACCGTCCTGCTCTCGGAGCCGAGCGGCGAGAAGCGCTCAACGAACGATGCTCGCCATTCGGCGGCCTCGAACGGCGCGGCGAACCAGGTCGTCATCTTCGCGATCCTTCCAGCTCGGAGCTCGAGGACGGAGATCATCTGCCACGTCTC
>JBBRIM010000074.1:0-11889 GCA_038221095.1 Candidatus Limnocylindrales bacterium | reverse complement strand
ACTCGTCCACGCTGAACCAGCGCTTGCGCGCGCGCACGATCGCGGCGGCCTCTCCGTTCGTCTCGAGCAGGTCGATCGTCGCCCCGAGCATGTCCTCGAAGTCGATCCGGCCGGCCCGTGCCTTCGAGCGTTCATAGTCGGCATACGCCCGGGCCATCAGTTCAACCGGGATCGGCGGCTCGCGACCGGCGGCCTGGGCCGCCTCGGCGTAGTCGCGCGGCCCGATCCGCCGGTTCTTGGCCCATTCGATTTCGCCGGCCAGGTCCCGGGCCGGGGTGTAGCGGTAACCGCCGGGCAAGCCCCGGACGATCCGGCCGACGATCGGGAACTTCGACTCGAGGATGGCTGGAGCCGGCGCCCCGTCATGGATTGCCGGCCAGAAGTGGCGGAGTTGGGAGAGGGCATGGGCGTGGAAGGTCCGAGCGGTTACCTCCGGCTGGTCGAGCGCCCGCAACCGCCCCGCCATTTCTGCCGCTGCCTTGTCGGTGAAGGTCAGGAGGAGCACCTCGGCGGCCGGCACGACGCCCGCGCCGATGGCATAGGCTGCCCGTCGGCTGATGACCCGGGTCTTGCCGGTGCCCGCCCCGGCCAGGATCGCGACCGGTCCCGACGTGGCGAGGGCGGCCCGCAGTTGGGCGTCGTTGAGGCCGTCAAGGATGCGCTCGGCGGCGCCGGGGTCGGGCATGACCTCAGGGTAACGGGCGCGGATCACCCGCCCATCCGGGCCGGGTCGAGGGTCAGGTGGTGCCGACGGCCGGCTGCGCGGCGGTTCCGCCGGAGGCTGCCTTGTCGATCGTCCGTCCGAAGTCCAGGAGCGATCGACCGAGGGGCGAGTCGGCCTTGGTGTACATGAATGGAGCACCGCTGTTGAGCGCGCTGATCGCGCCCCGATACTCGTTGATCACCTGGAACTCGATCGTCCGCTTCAGGGCACTCTCGGCGTTCTTCATGCTGATCCCGGTGAACGCATTGGAGCGGTTGAGGACGAGGTGAACCTTGCCCGGTTCGACGCCGAGGTGGGCAATCGTCTCGAGCACGAGGCGGACGTTCTTCAGGCAGGACAGGTCCGCGGTCATCACCACGAAGAACTGGTCGGCCTGGTCCAGGATCTTCAGGTTGATCTCGTCGAGGCGCTTGTCGATGTCGACGATGACGTAGTCATAGAGCGAGCGGAGATGGTCGAGGATCTCGGGCATGTGCTGCTCGGTCACGAGCTCGGCCGTTTCGGGCGACGGCGGGGCAAGGAGCAGGTCGATCCCGGAGTCGTGGTGGACGAGGACCTGCTTGACCAGGTCGATGTCGATCGAGGGGGCCGTGACGATGTCGATGATGCTCTTGCGATCGAGCCCCAGGTCCAGGAAGACGCGGTGATCGCCGAACTGGAGATTGGCATCGACCAGGACGACCTTGCGGCCGAGTTCACGCTGGAGAGCGATCGCCGCGTTGATCGCGATCGTGGTCGTGCCCACACCACCCTTGGCACCGTAGAAGGCCATGACCCGACCCAGCGGCGGCCGGCCGACGAGCAGGTCACGCGGGGCGAACCGGGCCAGCAGGCTCTTGATCCGGGCGAGCAGCTCGGCTGGGTGGAAGGGCTTGATCAGGTAGTCGTCGGCACCGGCCCGCAGGCCGCGGACCTTCTGCTCCACCTCGCGCTCGGCGGTCAGCATGATGATCGGGACGTGGGCGCCGGAGCCTTCTTCCGCCCGGATCTTGGTCGCCACCTGGTACCCGTCAATCTTGGGCAGCATGATGTCGAGCAGGATGAGCGCGGGCACCTCGGTGCTCCACAGCCGGAACCCCTCGGCCCCATCGGAGGCCACGAGGACCTCGTAGCCTTCCTGCTTGAGGGTGTACGTCAGCAGCCGCTGGACATTCGGGTCATCGTCGACGACGAGGATCTTCGCGGCCATTGACTCCCCAGTGTTAGAAGCCGTCCGTCGGCTCGGCGGGCCGATTATAGGCGCACCGATCGCTGGGACGGGCCATCGAGGCGTTCAAAGACCAGTTGGCTCCACGTTTCGAGTCGATCAACGACCGCCCGGACCTCGGCGGCGCCGGCCAACGCCCCGGTCAATTTGCTGGTCTCCCGGACCGCCAGCGGCCGGCCGGCTGCGTCGGCCACGAAGACGACCCCAAGGTGGACCCGACCGACATCCGTCGTGTCGTCGTTGAGCAGGCCGAACAGGCTCACGTCGGGTTCAAACGCCGCTTCGATCTCCTCGTGCCACTCCCGGCGCAGTCCGCCCGCGACTCCCCCGTCACCCGGGTTCACGTGACCGCCGACTCCGATGGACCACAGGTCGTGCAGCCGGGAATCGGCGCCGGCCCGGGTCCGCTGCATGAGGAAATAGCGTGGGCCGTCGCGAACGACGACGTACGGGATCACCTGCTTCCAGCGAGGGTCGGTTTCGACCGAGGCCCGCGGTTCGAACTGACCCTGGCGGACGATTGTGGCCAGGACTCCATCGAGATCCTCGGTTCGCAGGCCGTACCAGCCGGCCTGGTCAATGACGGCAGAGCGGGGCACGACGAGAACCTGTTCCTGGCCCGGGACCACGCTCAATCGACCGACTCCAGGCTCATCCTCGCGGCCTCCAGCCGAACCCGGATCCGAGCCGCCGTCGCGGCCGGATCGGCAGGGGTCTCCTCCAGGTCGGCAAGCCACGCGTCGACCTGGGTGCGCAGGGAGCGCAGCCGGCGGGCCAGCTCGGGACCGTTGGTCGCGGCGATCCCCGCGCCCATCTTGGCATCACCCCGGGCCAATCTGGTGGCGCTCTGCCAACCGCCGGCGGCCAGTCCCGCGGCGAGCGGCCAGTCATCGGCTCCGCTGACCGCATCGACCAGTGCCGCGGCAATCACGAGGGGCAGGTGGCTGATCGCGGCGACGGCGGCGTCATGCTCCTGTGCCCCGAGCCAGCGCCGCTCCGCCCGGCAGGCCGAGACGAGTTGCTCCACCCGCTCGAGGTCCACCGGACGAGCATGAGCCCCGGGGCAGAGCACCCACGGCCTGCCGGCGAAGAGATCCGCCCTGGTGCTGCCGTAGCCCGTGGTCTCCAGGCCGGCCATCGGGTGACCGCCAACGAACGGGAGAAGGAGCGCGTCGGCCCGCCCGACGAGGAGCGCCTTCGTGCTGGCCACGTCGGTGATCGTGGCGGGTCCGTCGGCGAGCGGCAGCCGGGCAAGCTCGTCGAGCAGGCCGAGACAGGCCAGCGGATCGGCGGCAAGGACAACGAGGTCCGCTCCCTGGACCGCTCCCGCGAGTGATCCCGAAGCCTGATCGATCACCCCGTCGGCAAGTGCTGCTGCGGGACCGCGGCCGGTGGGACTCCAGGCAGCGATCGACTTGACTCCGCCCCGCCCCGGGCCCTCGCTGACCGCCCGGGCGATCGACCCTCCGATCAGCCCGAACCCGATGATTGCCAGGCGCATCCAGGCCGCTGCCTAGTCGATCCAGCCGGGTCCGTCGCCGGCCGGTTTCGAGGTATGCGTGCCGTCCTTGCGGCGCGGCCCCCGGCGGCGCTGGTCGACGCGTCGCTCCTCGGCTGCCGGCGCGCCCGGTTCCTCGGGCGGATTCACCCTCCGGACCACGGCTCGGCGCTCGACGGTCCGCCGGTCGTTGTTGAGGTTCGCGCCACAGCGCGGGCAGCGCCGTTCTTCGGCAAAGAGCGACTCGAGCGGCGCCGTCGCATAGATCTCGCGTCCACAGGAGCGGCAGGCCAGTCTGGGCACGGGTTGATCCTACCCCCTGTCCGACCGGCCGTCGCAATCCTCAGTCGGGCCCGCCGAGGGAAGCGTCCAGGAGGGGCACGTAGCGGGCTGGTCCGCCGCCCGTCTGGCTTTCGAAGAGGACGATCCGGTCGGCCCGCCAGGCCACCTCGAGATCGGCCGCGGCGGTCACCAATTGTCCGGCCACGCTCGAACCCGCCGTAACACCGTCACTCCTGGCCAGGGTCAGGTGCGGCCGGACCGGGCGATCATCGTGGGGCCAGCCCTGCTCCGCCAGGGCGCCCGCTAACCGGCGACAGAGGTGATCGAGCTCGGTAAGGCCACGGCCCAGGCCCAGCCACAGAACACGCGGACGGGCCATGTTCGGAAACGCCCCGGCGCCACCGAGGCTCGCCTCGAAGGGCGCCACCCCGGCCGCTGCCGCCTTGACCGCTGCCTGCGCGGCCGGGAGCCGGGCTGGATCGGTTGGGCCGAGGAAACGCAGGGTGACGTGCAGGCCATCCATCCGGACCCAGCGAACATCGTGTGGATCACGGCGCTCGCCGTCAGCGGGTTCCGGCGCCAGCCGGACGCCGGCTACAAGCGCCTCGATCGCGCTCTTGGCAGATTCGGACAACGGCACGGCCACGAACAGGCGTGGCCCCTCGAGCTCATCCGCGACCGGACGGAAGCGCCGGGCAGGGCCGTCGCTCACCGGCCCTCCGGGTCAGTCGTTATAGAGGCGCTCTTCGATCAACTTCTCCTGGACGGTCCGGCCGTTCGGGTCGAAGCAGGAGAACTCGAAATGCTTCTCGAACTCGAGGTCGACGTTGTCCTGGCCGCCCCGGTTCTTCTCGACCGACACGATCACCCAATCACGGAAGCGCTGGGCCTGGTACGGGTTGAACTCGATGTTCACCTTGGCCACGACGTTGTACTTCTCGTTCAGGATCAGGATGATGTCGGCTTCGTAGTTGATCGCCGACGAACCACGCAGGTGGTGGTTGCGCAGGCGAGCAGCCTTCAGGCCTTCCTTGTCAGCAGCCACGATCGCGATCATCGGCACGTCCTCGGACAGCGAGATGTCCTTCAGGCCGTTGACCACGTAGGTGACCTTCTCCGACTCGGTCGGCGGCTCCGGGATCACCGGGACCTTCTGCATGTAGTCGACGATCACCATCAGGCGCCGGTCGCCGGACAGCTCCCGGTGCTGGCGGACCAGGTTGCGAATGTTGTCGACTGTGCTGGCGGTCTGCGAACCGCGCAGCAGGAAGAGGTTCTGGCCGTAGCGGGCGATCCGGTCGAGCGACGGCCGGAGGCGCGGGTTATTGGCGAGCTGGGCGCCTGACTGGCCTTCTGCCAGCCATGAGCCGAGGATCTCCTTGCGGACGTCCTGGATCTTGATGGCGCCGGTCTTGTGGGGCAGGTGGGCCAGCGCCGACTCCATTGCGATCATCCGGTTGAGGAGGTATTGCTCCTCGTGCTCGAAGCAGATGTAGAGGACATTGGCCTGGCCGGCCGAGGCCACGTTGCGGGCCATCTGGAGGGCCATCGTGGTCTTGCCGGTCCCCTGGGCGCCGCCGATCAGGAGGAGCTCGCCGGGCCGGAGGCCCGACCCGATCGTCTTGTCCAGCGGGGTGAAGCCGAGTGGGATCGGCTGGAACTCGCCGATCTTGCCGCTCGTGACACGATCGTTGAGGTCGACCAGGACGTCCAGCGCCGAACGCGGCGCCATGCTCCCGTTTGGAGTCTCGAGTCGCCACACGGACTTCGGGGCGGTTGTTGGCTCGGCTGCTTCGGTGCTCACGCGGATGGATCCTCCCGGTGCTGTCAGTTGCCGCATCCTAGCACCCGGCGGGGTGCGAATCACCCGTCCGGACCCCACATTTCTGCACAGTCGACGGATCGCCTCAGCGGGGCAGGCCCGCGAGCTCGTCCCAGTAGGCCTCCAGGGTCCGGATCGCCGTCTCGTGATTGGCCAGGGACATCGACTCGTTGGGGGCATGGGCATTGTCGTCGGGCGGGGTGAACCCGAGCAGAACCACCGGCAGGCCGAGGATCGATTCGAAGCTGGCGCAGATCGGGATCGAACCACCTTCGCGGACATACAGCGGGTCGACTCCAAAGGTGGCCCGGAGGGCGCGGGCGGCCGCCTGGGTGGCCGGGTGATCGATCGGAGTCAGGCTCGGCCGGCCGCCGCCGAGGAACTGGACCTCGACCGTGCAGCCCGGTGGGGCCACCTCCAGGACGTAGCCCCGCAGTAGCTCGAAGATGGTGCCGGGGTCCTGGTCGGCCACCAGCCGGCAGCTGATCTTGGCGTGGGCATGGGCCGGGATGATCGTCTTGCTGCCATCGCCCTCGAATCCGCCCCAGATCCCATTGACATCGAGCGTCGGCCGGGCGCCCCGCCGTTCGAGCGTCGTGTAGCCCACCTCGCCGACCAGGGCCGGCAGCCCGAGGGCGACCCGGTAGGCTTCCTCGTCGAACGGTAGCGCTGCGAAGGCGGCCCGGTCGGCCTCGGTCAGGGCAACGACATCGTCGTAGAAACCGGGCACCCGGATTCGTCCGTCGGGGCCCTTGAGCGCAGCGATGATCTGGGCCAGGGCGTTGGCCGGGTTCTGGACCGCGCCGCCGAAGCTGCCCGAGTGCAGGTCGACGCCCGTCGTGGTCACGTCCACCTGGACATAGCAAATCCCGCGCAGGCCGACCGTGATCGCCGGCAGGTTGCCGTCGAAGAAGCCGGTGTCACTGATCACCGCGAGATCGGCCGTCAGCCGCCCCTTGTTCGCATCGAGCCAGGCGTCGAGGTGGACGGAGCTGGATTCCTCCTCGCCCTCGAACACGAAGCGCAGGTTCACCGGCAGCCGCCCTCGGCTGGCCAGGATCGCCTCGGTTGCCCGCAGGTGGATGTGGATCTGGCCCTTGTCATCCGACGAGCCGCGGCCGATCACCCGGTCACCCCTGACGAACGGCTCGAACGGGGCGGTTTCCCATAGTTCGATCGGGTCCACCGGCTGGACGTCGTAGTGGCCGTAGACCAGGACGGTGGGTGCGTCGGGTGCATGCAGCCAGTCGCCGTAGACGATCGGATGGCCGCCGGTCTCGGCGACCTCGACGTGCTCGATGCCCATCGACGTGAGCTGGCCGGCAACCCACTCGGCCGCCTGCCGGCAGGCGCCCGCATACTCGGGTTGGGCCGAGATGCTCGGAATCCGCAGGAACTCGAGATAGGAGGCCAGGCGCCGTTCGGCGCTGGAAGCCAGGTAGGTTTCGAGTTCGGCGGTCATCGCGGCGGGACCCTCAGGGCGGTTGGTGGGCGGTCAACCCAGTGTACGGCGGCCGCAAATCGAAACGGGTGGGCCGTGGGGGCCCGCCCGTCGAATCACCTGGATCGTTCGGGATCAGATCGGGTTGGGGGTGGGCTCGACGATGGGTCCGCTGTCACCCGGGGCAACGATCGAGCCGTGGGTCCGCTGGTCAGTCTTGGGCGGCAGGTCGGCAAACAGGGCCTCGAAGCCCTCCGAGTCGACGGTCTCCTCGGCGACGAGCTTGGCAGCCAGCCGGTCGAGCCGCTCGCGGTTCGTCGTGAGCACCTCGAAGGCCCGGTCGTAGGCTCGGTCGATGATCGCCCGGACCTCTTCGTCGATCTGCTTGGCAACTTCGTCCGAGTAGTTGCGCTGCTCGCCGAGGTCGCGGCCGAGGACGATCATCTCCTCGCGCTTCCCGAAGGACAGCGGCCCGAGCTTCTCGCTCATGCCGTACTCGGTCACCATCCGGCGAGCCAGGTCGGTGGCCTTCTCGATGTCGTTGCTGGCGCCGGTGGTCGTATCGCCGAAGACGATCCGCTCCGAAGCGTTGCCGGCCAGCAGGCCCGCGATCTGGTCCTCGAACTCGGTCTTGGACTTGAGATAGCGATCTTCCATGGGCAGGCCCATGGTGTAGCCGAGGGCCATCCCGCGGCTGATGATCGTGACCTTCTGGACGGGGTCGCACTTGGGCAGGACACGCATGACGACGGCATGGCCGCCCTCGTGGTAGGCGATGATCTTCTTTTCGGCGTCCGAGATCACCCGGCTGCGCCGCTCGGGACCGGCCACGATCCGCTCCAGGGCTTCCTGGAACTCGGACATGCCGATGACCTTCTTGTTGCGCCGCGCCGCCAGGATGGCCGCCTCGTTGACGAGGTTGGCCAGGTCGGCGCCCGAGAAGCCGGGCGACTGGCGGGCGATCCCCTCGACGTCGAGGCCCTTGTCGAGCGGCTTGCCCTTGGTGTGCACCTTGAGGATCGCCGTCCGGCCCTTCATGTCGGGCCGGTCGAGGATGACCTGGCGGTCGAATCGGCCGGGCCGCAGCAGGGCCGGGTCGAGGACGTCCGGTCGGTTGGTGGCCGCGACAACGATCACGTTCGTGTTCGTGTCGAAGCCATCCATCTCGACCAGGATCTGGTTGAGTGTCTGCTCGCGCTCGTCGTGCGAACCACCGAGGCCTGCCCCGCGCTGGCGGCCCACGGCGTCGATCTCGTCAACGAAGACGATGCAGGGCGAATTGCGCTTGGCCTGGTCGAACAGGTCGCGCACCCGGCTGGCGCCGACGCCCACGAACATCTCGACGAACTCGGAACCGGAAATGCTGAAGAAGGGCACGCCGGCCTCACCGGCGACCGCCCGGGCCATCAGCGTCTTGCCGGTGCCGGGGGGACCGACCAGGAGGACGCCGCGCGGGATGCGCGCCCCGAGCGAGTTGAACTTCTCGGGGTATTTCAGGAACTCCACGACTTCCTGAAGCTCCATCTTGGCCTCGTCCACGCCGGCCACATCGTTGAACGTGACAACTGTCTTGTTGCCAAGGAACATTCGGGCCCGACTCTTGCCAAAGCTCATCGCCTGGTTATTCGTGCCCTGGGCCTGGCGCATCATGAACAGGACGAAGCCGACGATCAGGATGAGCGGCAGCGCCCCGGTCACCAGCAGGCCGATCCAGGACGTGTCCGGGACGTCCTTCGCCCCGAAGATCGCGGCCTTCGAGACGTTGCCGGCCTTCTCAGCCGCCCGAAGGTCCTGGAGCACGTTGGTCAGGATCGTCGGGACGGTAACCGTGTAGGTTGCGCTGCCATCGGTCGGCGTGACGGTCAAGGCGGTCTGCTGCTGCGAGACGCTCGTGACCAAGCCCTTCTGGGCCTTGTCCAGGAATTCGGAGTAGGCCGTCGTATTGGCCTGGGTGGTCTGACCGAGCAGGTTCCACAAGAGAAACAGGGTCCCCACGACGAGGACGAGCATCACGATCCCGTTACGGGCGAATTTAGCGTTCAACGAGGAGCCTCCGAGCCGTTCGGCCGACGACCGTGCGCCAGCCTCATTCCGAGTATACCGTCCGCTCTGATCCTGGCCCGATAACGAGTCGGTGGTCGGCGTACACCGGTAGTACGGGGGCGACGGGCCGGCGGATGCCCGCCTGAAGGACCCAGGTCATGCCCTGCTGATCGAAGGTTGGTAGCGGAGGCAAGAGTTGAACTTGCGACCAAGGGCTTATGAGTCCCCTGCTCTACCACTGAGCTACTCCGCCGCAGGGGACAAGACTACCGAGCATGACCGACGGCGGCAACCGCCGCTCACCGACGATCCGCCGGCCGCAGCCCCTAGGTCGAAAGGGCCACCATGAGCGCGGCGGCTCCTGACTGGTCCCCGGTCCCGTCGGACTCACCTGCGAGGCGCACGAACTGGATGATCGCCAGGATCACCACAACGGTGAAGATCAGGGCACACAGGACTGCCAGCAGGTTGAACATCATTGGTCCCCGGCCGTGGTCCGACCGGGCGGCCGACGGGCGGGGAGCGCGCAGCGGCCCGAACCGTGGTCCATCCTCGCCTTCGACGCTGTTCATTCCTGGCGAAGGATACGTCGCCGATCGGGGCCCGCGGAAGCTGCTGTGGCCCACAGGCAACAAAGACTGGCCGATGCCGGCCGGACGCTAGTGGCCGGCCCCGAACAGCAGGTCGAACCAGGCGTCGATCGGGGCCGAGTGCCGGGTGGTTGCGCCGAGGGCAGCCGAAGCACTTCCGGCCGCGTCGGCTCCGAGGGCCGGGGCGTTGGCGGCCAGGCTGAACGGCCGCTCCTGGCGACCACCCAGGCCATGCGCGCGGGCCTGGATCTCGATGTAGGCCTGCTGCTGGATCAGGGTCCGCTCGTCGGTCAGTGTCTGGATCTGGGTGCTCAACGCCTGGTTGGCCTGGCTCAACTGGTTGGCCCGGTTGGTGGCGTTGGCTGCGTCGCCCACCTGGCGCGAGAGCGCGAGGATGATCCAGGCCGACACGATTGCCGCCAGCAGGATCGCCACTCGCCGGCGGGTGATCCCGGCGACCGACAGCCCGGCCAGGTCGCGACCCCGAGCAAGCATCCCTGGTCCCGCCGCTGAGCCATCCGAACTGCCGACCGGATCGTCGAAGGGCTGGCGCTGATCGTAGGGGCGACCGGTCATGGTCACGCAGCGTAGCTACCGGCAGCTGACATGTCAAACCGAGGAGTGCTCTCCTCCGTGACACGCAAGGTGACGCAGGGGTGCGCGATCGTGCCTGCTAGACTCCTCTCGTTTAGAACGCACGGTCGATTTGGAGATTCCATGCGGACCTACGCACCGGCCACTGTGAACGCGGTCCTCGACGGCCTGCTGGCCGAGCCATCGATCGCCCGCGGTGTCGTTCACCACGAGTTGATCCCGGCCCGGGCGGCCCGGACCGCGCCCTTCCCCGCCTGGCTCGACCCGCGAATCCGCCAGGGCCTCGAGCGCCGTGGGATCGCCGACCTGTACATCCACCAGGCCGAAGCGATCGAGGCGGTCCACGCCGGCCGCGATATCGTCGTGGTGACCCCCACCGCGTCGGGCAAGTCGCTGTGCTATACGGTGCCGGTCCTCCAGGCGCTGGCAGCCGATCGGTCTGCCCGTGCCCTCTTCCTCTTTCCGACCAAGGCGCTCGGCCAGGACCAGGTCACCGAGTTCGGGGCACTCGCCCAGCTCGCTGGACTCGAGGTTTCCGCGGCTACCTACGACGGCGATACGCCGGCCCCGATCCGCTCGGCGATTCGAACGGCCGGCCAGGTCGTGGTCACCAACCCGGACATGCTCCACGCGGCCATCCTGCCCCACCACACCAAGTGGTTCCAGCTGTTCGAGCAGCTCCAGGTGATCGTGGTCGACGAGCTCCACACGTACCGGGGCGTCTTCGGCAGCCACGTCGCCAACGTCCTGCGCCGTCTCCTGCGCCTGTGCGCCCACTACGGCTCCAAGCCGGTGATCGTGTGCTGCTCGGCCACGATCGGCAACCCGCTCGAGCTCGCCAGCACCCTGACCGGACGGACGCCTCAGCTCATCGATCGCAACGGGGCGCCGGCCGGCGAGCGCCACCTCCTGCTGGTCGATCCGCCCCTCCTCGATCCGAGCAGCGGAGCCCGCGGTTCGGCGCTGACGCTGGCCAACCGCTGGGCCCTGCCATTCCTGCGTGCAGGTCGCCAGACGATCGTGTTCGGCCGCTCACGGACGGCCGTCGAATTGCTCCTGACGGGTCTCCGCGAGGCGCTCCGCGAGCACGCCGGACCGCGCTCCCGGGTGCGCGGCTATCGGGGCGGCTACCTGCCGACCGAGCGGCGGTCGATTGAGCAGGGACTGCGCAGCGGCGAGGTGCTCGGCGTCGTCAGCACGAACGCGCTCGAGTTGGGCGTGGACATCGGCCGGCTCGACGCGGCGATCATCGCCGGCTATCCAGGCTCGATCGCCGGGACCTGGCAGCAGATCGGACGGGCCGGCCGGCGGAGCGGCGTGAGCGTGGCCGTGGTGATCGCCAGTGGAGCGCCGGTTGACCAGTACGTGATCCACCATCCGGCATTCCTGCTCGACGGGGCGCCCGAGGAGGCTCGTCTCGACCCGGACAATCTGCACATCCTGCTGGCCCACCTGAAGGCCGCCACCTTCGAGTTGCCGTTCGAACCGGGCGAGTCATTCGGCCCCGGGCCGGCCGACGACCTGCTCGCGTTCCTGGCCGAGGACCATCACGTCCGGCAGGCGGGCGACGGGCGCTGGTACTGGTCGAGCGAGAACTTCCCGGCTTCGGCAATCTCACTGCGGACGGCCGCCAGCGAGAACGTGGGGATCATCGATACGACCCCGGATCGACCCCGGGTGATCGGCGA
>JBBRIM010000073.1:0-11896 GCA_038221095.1 Candidatus Limnocylindrales bacterium | reverse complement strand
CAGCGAGTCGGCGACCAACCAGGTCTCTGCCTTGACCCTCGATACTGCTGCGGCGGCAGCGGCCATCGCCTATGTGCTGCCCGGTCCGCTGGACATCTCGCTGGCCCCCCAGGACGTGGCCCGGAGCGTGGGCATCACCGCGTTTGTCATGCTCCTGCTCGGAGCGCCCACCCCGATCTTCAACAGCACTCTCGGCGAGAACCGGGCCCTGATCGAGCGCTACGCCCGACGCAAACGTCCGAAGCGGCTGCGCCGGGCAGGCGGCCAGGCGGGCCTGCTGGCCCGGATCGGCCGGCAGCTGATCGCCTGGTCGCACAGCTGGACCGGGCTCGTGCTGTACCTCCTCCTGGCCGCCCTGCTGTACGCCTTCCTGGACAACGCATTCCCGTTCGAGAACGCGGCCCGCACGTTCGGGACCACCCTCGTCGGGATCGCCGTGGGGACGGCCGTCTCACAGGTTCCCGGCGAGCTGTACGTCAGACGCCACTACCAGGCCCGGGGCAGGGTCCGCGTGGCGATGTGGACCCTGATCCTGGCCGGCGCCTGCGTCCTGATCACCCGCCTGACCGGGGTTCAGCCGGGCTACGTCTACGGGATCATCGGCGGGTTCACCTTCGGGATCGCCCTGAACGCCGACGACCAGGGCCGGATGGCCTTCTGGGGGATGACCGTGCTGCTGGTGGTTGGCCTCGTGGCCTGGTTCGCCCGGATCCCGTTCGAACCGTCGGTCGGGCTGGTCCATGGCGATAGCGGGGCGGTCATCAACCAGGTCCTCGCGGAACTCTTCATCGGCGCGGTGCAGGGCACGGCAATCGCCCTGATCCCGCTCAAGTTCCTGGCCGGTGAGACGTTGTTCGCCTGGAGTCGCTGGCGCTGGGCCCTGCTGTGGGGCGTGGCGATCCTGTTCTTCGCCCACGTGGTGCTCTACCCGGTCAGCAGCTTCACCCCGAACCCGAGCCCGACCGGCCTGTGGACGATCCTGGCCACGGTCGCGATCTACAGTGCGATCGCGCTCGGGTTCTGGTGGTTCTTCCGGCAGCGGACGACCCGCCACGAGCGCTACAGGACGCAGGCGGCGGCTAACTTCGCGCCGGTCGTCGAGGCAGTCAAGGCGGACAACGCCGGCGGACCGCCCGCGGCGCTGAGCTGAACGAGCGAGGGCCGATCAGGGAATGGCGCTGGCCGCCGCACCTGATCCGACGAGCAGGAACGCGCCGAGCAGGGTGATCAGGGCGCCGATGCCGGCGGGGCTGGCGGACAGGCCGGTCACCGCCCGGAGGAGCTCGGCCAGGGTGGACAGGCCGACCAACGCCCGGCCGTCGGCGGTTGTCTCCCGGGGTGCTGGCAGCGCGTTGCCGACGGCAACCGCCAGGGTCTCGGCGAAACCGAGGATCATCAGGACGAGGCCGAACGGGATGAGCCGGATCCCGAAGTAGCCGGCGGCCTGCTGCGGGCTGCGACCGATCGGCAGGCTGGCCAGGCCAAAGTAGATAAACAGCCCTGCGGCCACGGCGAGGGCCGCGATCAGGGTGATCGCGAAGGCTCTCGGATTGGCGACGGCCGGCGGCGCGGGGTGGGCCATGGACGTGCTCCCTCTCGCTGTAGCACGCGCCCGACAAGGCTAGCCGATGGCGGCCTGCCCGTTTGCCTGGAAGCGCTCGAGGCTGGCCCGGGCTCGTCGCCGGACCGCCGAGCGCACGAACGGCGTCCAGCCGAGGAGCCGGCCGCGCAGCCCGAGTGCCTGGCCGGCCCAACGCCCGAAGTCGAACGAGTCGACATGGTCCACGATCAGCCCGTCGGCGAAGCGGAACGCGGCGTGCACGTCGTTGACCACCGGGCGGCCGGTGTGGCTGAACGTGTAGTGGGCGCGCCAATGGGCCGACCCGCTCGTGGCATCGGAGGCATGCTCGAGGAGCTCGAGCCGGAAGTCCCTGGCCGTGGCCGCCAGCATTCGCCACATCGCGCCTGCCTCGGCGCCGTGGAGGTCCTCGAAGACGGGATCGCGGAAGTGGACGTCCGGCCCGTAGCAAGCGGCCATCGCCACCCCGTCGCGGCCAGCAAAGGCGGCATAGAAACGCTCGATCAGGGCATCGTTCGGGCCGGGCATCGCGGTCATCGTAGCGGGCTCGGCCGGTCGGGCTCGGCCGGTGCTGCCAAGGCAACAAACGTGCGCTTTCGACCGTTGCTGGACTCGCTAGGCCCGAAACCCACGATTCTCGAGCGAGAATTCATGACGGGCCAAGCATGGGCGGGCATGAATCCGGCCTTGGGGATCCCTGCCACCGACCTGAAGCACCGGCCGCGGCCTCGATTCGTTCGGTTTGTCGCTCTGGACGCACATTCCGCCCGCATCACGAGGCCCCGGGGGGCTGGCGCATGCCAGCCTGGTCGCGAGGCATACACCTAGACATGCGATGTCGTTGTGCCAATAATGCCTGTGTATCAGCCTGAATCCTGGTGATCTGGAAATCACCCATGAGACTCCGCTACATCCCGGTGGCCGTCCTCGCCCTGGTGCTCGGGGCGTGCTCGAGTACGAGCGCGTCCCCGGTCGCCAGTACGGCCCCGATGGCCCCGGCGCTGAGCGGCACGCTCACGATCTACGGCGCGTCCTCGCTCAAGGCCGCCCTGGCCAAGGCCCAGGTGGCGTTCACGACGGCCAACCCTGGAATCACCATCACGATCTCGACGGACTCTTCGTCCGCGCTCCAGACCCAGATCGAGCAGGGCGCGCCGGCCGACGTCTTCCTGTCGGCCGACACGAACAACCCCCAGGCACTCGTCGACAAGGGCCTGGCCGCGGGCGCGCCGGTCAAGTTCGCCGGCAACCTGCTGACCGTGATCGTGCCAACCGCGAATCCGGCTGGAATCAAGACGCCGGCGGACCTGGCCAGGGGCGGGGTCAAGGTGATCGCGGCCGGCGACGCGGTGCCGATCACGAAGTACGCCACCCAGCTCGTGACCAACCTGGCCAGGGAGGCGGGCTATCCCTCCGGTTTCGCGGCCTCCTATGCGGCCAACATCGTGTCCAGGGAGGACAACGTGGCTGCCGTCCTTTCCAAGGTTGGCCTGGGCGAGGGCGATGCGGCGATCGTCTACCTGACCGACGCCAGGACAGCCACGAAGGTGACCGCGATCACGGTTCCGGCCGATGCCAACGTCCCGGCGACCTACTCCGGCGTGGTCATCAAGGCGTCCAGGAACAGCGCCGCGGCAGGGGCGTTCCTGAGCTGGTTCGCCGGCCCCGACGGCCAGGCGATCCTCGCCTCGTTCGGGTTCCTGCCACCCTCGTGATCGCCTCCAACGACCGGCGCGCTGATGAGGGACTCCAGCCCGGCGGACGCCCGCTGGCGCTCCTCGCAGCGGTGCTCGGACTGGGCCTCGGTTTGCCCGTCGCGGTCCTCGTCCTGCGGGCGATCCTGGACGGGTCGCTGATCACCGCCGCAGGTGATCGGGTTGTCATCGACGCCCTGGCCCTGAGCCTGGTCACGACGGCCGCCAGCCTGCTGATCTCCGTCGCAGTCGGATTGCCGCTTGCCTTCGTGCTCGCGCGGCGGCGCTTCCGGGGGATCTCGATCCTCGAGGCGGTCATCGACCTGCCGATCGTCCTGCCACCATCGGTCGCCGGGTTGGCCCTGCTCCTCACCCTCGGCCGGCGAGGCCTGCTGGGCGGACCGTTCGATGCCCTCGGGATCCAGATCCCGTTCACCACCATCGCGGTGGTCCTGGCCCAGACCTTCGTGGCGGCGCCATTCTTCATCCGCTCCGCCCGCTTCGGCTTCGCCTCCGTCGATCGTCATCTCGAGGACGCGGCGCGCGTGGACGGAGCCACCGAGCTGCAGTTGTTCCGAACGATCACGGTGCCGCTGGCCGGCTCGGCCCTGGCCGCCGGCCTGGTCATGAGCTGGGCTCGTTCGCTGGGCGAGTTCGGGGCAACGATCATGTTCGCGGGCAACGTCCAGGGCCGCACCCAGACCCTCCCCCTGGTCGTCTACAGCCAGTTCCAGGGCGGCGACCTCGACGGTTCGATCGCGGCCGCAGCGATCCTCGTCCTGGCCGCATTCGGCGTCCTCGTGGCCGTCCGGGTCTTCCACTGGGGCCGGGTCCTCGACCTGCGCAGCCTGAGCTGAGGCAACCTTCCGTCAGTCGGGCCCGTTGGCCGCGTTTGATCCGTCTGACGGGGACGGCCGAGGCTCACCCGCCATGGGTTCACCCGGTGGGGGCTGACTCGCCGGGGCTGACTCGGTCGGTCGCAGGCGCCACAGGACGAGCGCGGCCACAACTGCGCCACCGATCGTGAGCAGCGTGCGCCGGGCCGGCAGCCGGGAGGGTCGCCGTGGTTCCATCAGTGGAAGCGTACGACGGTGACGATCCCGGCGATCAAGCAGTAGATCGCGAAGGGTGTCAGCGTCCTCGTCGTGAAGTAGCGGCTGAGGAATCGAACGGACAGGTAGGCCGCGATGGCCGCCGCCAGGCTGCCGACCAGGACCTGGCCGCGCACGCCGTCGCCGTTGGGGCCAAGCAGGTCGGGCAACTTGTAGACGCCGGCGGCCAGGATGATCGGGGTGGCCAGCAGGAAGGAGAAGCGGGCGGCATCCTCGTGGTCCAGGCCCCGCGTGAGTCCGGCGACCATGGTGATCCCCGACCGGCTGATCCCGGCCATCAGCGCGAAAACCTGGCCGACACCGATTGCCCCTGCCTCGCGGAATTCGAGCGAGCCGAGTTCACGTTGACCATCTCGGGCCGTGTCACGAACCGACGGTCCGAGGCGGAGCGGGCGGACGGACGGCCGGGTCGAGCGGACAGATCGGCGCCGGAGGCGTTCGCCGGCCAGCAGGATCAGGCCGTTGATGAAGAGGAGCAGACCGGCCAGCAGTGGTTTGGCGAAGATGACTCGAAGCTGGTGTTCGAACACGAGACCCAGCAGGCCGGCCGGGATCGTGGCAACGATGAGCAGCCAGCCGAGTCGCTCGTCGGGGGTCTCGATCCGGCGATACCGGACGGTGTCAGCCAACGCCCCGATGATCCGCAGCCAGTCATCCCGGAAATAGAAGGCCAGGGCGAGGGCCGTGGCAACGTGGAGGCCGACGAGGAAGGCCAGGAAATACGATTCTGAGGCGGCCTGCGCCGCGACGACGTCGTTCCAGCCGAATACCGCCGGCAGGATCACCGAATGGCCCAGGCTCGAGACCGGGAAGAGTTCAGTCACCCCCTGGAGCACGCCCAGGACAATCGCCTGGATGAAGTTCATCCTCGGCCCGCCGGGCCGACGATGCAGGCACCCACCAGCGCGATCGTGATGACGTCGACCGAGTGCATCGCGTCATCGTAGCGGCCGCGAAGGCGGCTCGGTGCTCGGTTGGCGGGCTCGGGGCCGGGCCGACGGACGCTCCGCCAGGCTCCACCCCCGGGCCTACGCCCCGGCGGCGGTCAGGATGAAGTCCGTGGCGAAGCCGGCGAGCAGGCCGACCAGGAGCGCGCTGGTCGCCATCATCGGGACGGCCAGCCGGCGCGAGACGGCCATCATCTCGTTGAAGACGTAGATCAGGGCGCCCGCCGCGAGACCGAGGAAGGCGATTGACAGGAGCGGCGACACGAACGAGTAGCCGACCACCCCGCCGACGAACGTCGGACCGCCACCAATCAGGCCGAGCGCGCCGATGAATCGCCAGCTCGGCAGCTCGCCCGAGGTCAGCGGAGCGGCGATCCCGAACCCTTCGGTGGCGTTATGCAGGGCGAAGCCGATCACCAGGATGAGAGCCAGAGCAGTGGCCCCGGTCGCGGCCGACTGGCCGATGGCGAGGCCCTCCGAGAAGTTGTGCAGCCCCAGCCCGATGGCCGTGCCAAGTGCCAGCTGGCGAGGCAGGACGACGCCCGCCGAGCGCGAGCGCATCCGCATCGACACCCAGGTGACCGACAGCAGCCCGAGCGCGACGCTCGCCCCGAGGACGACCGCATCGACCGCGAACGTGCCGTATGGACCGCTGCCGTGAGCGGCCGCTTCGAGATCTGAACTCACAGGCTCGACCGCCTGCTTGAGCACATCGTAGATGAGGAACAGGATGACCCCGCCGGCACCGGCCGTCAGGAGGGCCTGCCATTTCGCGGGGATGTTGCGCAGCCGGCCGACCGGCAATCCGAGGTAGATCGTGAGACCGGCGAACGCCGCCAGGATGACCGTCTGCCCGAACCCCATGCCCGCCATACCCCACTGATGAGACCATTCCGAACGCCAATGTCAAGCGACCCTGATAATAGGATACAAGGAGGCTTGTCGTCCAGACCCGGAGCGGCCGCCGGTCATGCGGACTCTCGACGCCGACGATACCCTCTGCCGACAAGCCAGACGACGGAGGGAATCGATGACGCAACAGCTGTTGGTCCTGATCGGAACCAGGAAGGGCGCCTTTATCCTGTCCGGCGACCCGAACGGCCGGGGCAGCGCCGACGGATGGCGGCTCAGTGCTCCGCAGTGCGAGGGCTGGCCGATCAATCACATCCGCCACGACCCTGCGAGTGGGGCGCTGCTGGCCGGCGGTGGCAGTCCGTGGTACGGGGCCGCCGTCTGGCGGAGTGATGACCTCGGTGCCACCTGGACCCACTCGAGCGAGGGCCTGACCTACGGCGAGGACGGCCCGGCGATGCGCGCGGTCTGGCACGTCGAACCCGTGGGCGACGTGCTCTACGCGGGCGTCGAACCGGCGGGCCTGTTCCGCTCGACCGATGGTGGTGCCCGCTGGGAGCACATCGAAGGGCTCACGAAGCACCCCAGCCGCTCGACCTGGCAGCCGGGCAACGGCGGCCTGATCTGCCACACCATCCTCGCCCATCCAACCGACCCGGCCCGGATGTGGGTCGCGATCTCGTCGGTGGGCTGTTTCGCGACCGAGGACGGCGGGGCAACCTGGGAAGCGCGCAACCGGGGCGTGCGGGCCGACTTCATGCCCGACCCATATCCCGAGACGGGCCAGTGCGTCCACAAAATGGTCGCGGCGCCCGGCATCCCGGACCGGATCTATCAGCAGAACCACTGTGGCACGTACCGGAGCGAGGACGCCGGCCGGACCTGGATCTGCCTCGACGAGGGCCTGCCCTCGACGTTCGGCTTTCCGATCGTCGCCCACCCGCGAGATCCGGAAACGGTCTTCACGATCCCGCTCAACGGCGCGGACCGCGGGCGCTACGTTCCTGACGCCCGGCTGGCCGTCTGGCGGACGCAGGATCGGGGCAACCACTGGACCGCCCTGCGCAATGGCCTGCCGGACGCGAATGCCTACGTCGGGGTCCTGCGCGAGGCGATGTCCAACGACACCCTCGATCCGTTCGGCCTGTACTTCGGAACGAGCACCGGCCAGCTCTTCGCGAGCGCCGACGAGGGCAACCGCTGGACCCAGATTGCGGATTTCCTGCCGCCGATCACCTCCGTCGAGACGGCCCTGGTCGACGTCTGATCGCGGCCGAGTCGACCGAGATGGCCGTCGTCATCCTGCCCCGCTCACTGGTCGTGCTCTTTCCCGGTTCCGAGCACCGGGTGACCGCCGGTGGTGCGACCGTGGCCGAGCTGATCGATGGGCTCGACCGGCGTTGGCCGGGCGTCCGCGACCGGCTATGCGACCCGGGTCCCAGGCTGCGCGAATTCATCAATGTCTACGTCGACGGGCAGCCGGCCGACCTGGCCACGCCACTCGCGACCGGCAGCACCGTCCACATCCTGCCGGCAGTTGCCGGCGGCTGAAGCCAGACCTACCCGGCGACCACCAACCGGGTCAGGGCAATCCCCAGCAGGACCCCGGCGATCGCGCCGCCGACGCTCAGGACGATGTTCACCGCGGCAGCCAGGACGCTGCCCATGGTGATCAGGCTGAGCGTCTCATAGCTGAAGGTCGAGAACGTCGTGAATGAGCCGAGGAATCCGACCGCGATCGCCGGTTGGACCCACATCGGCAGCATCCCGCGCTGGACAACCAGGGTCAGGACCACCCCCAGCAGGAACGAGCCGGTCAGGTTGATTGCCAGCGTGCCATAGGGGAAGGTGGCGCCCATGCGATCGGCAATCCAGCCGCCCAGCAGATAGCGGGCATTGGCACCGAGCACGGCGCCGATCGAGATCGCCAGGACGTTCATGTGCGTTCCACCTCTCGTCGGGGCATACGAATGGCCCCAGGCCTGCCAGGCAGTCCAGGAGCCATCAGCCCGAGTCGGGCGGTTCAGGTGCTCGAGGAGCACCTCGGCGGGAACCATCGCCGTCGCCGATCCTAGGATGCCGCCAGGCCAGGCGTCAACCCGCCCAGAGGGACTGCTAGGATCAAACCGATGGCCACGACCGACCACCCTGAACTCGAGCAGGCTCGCGGGCTGCTCCGGCGATCGCCGCTGATCGACGGACATAACGACCTGCCCGAGGCCCTTCGCCGGCGGGTTGGGTTGCGTATCTCCGAGGTCGACCTGCGTCTCCAGGTAGCCGGCCTGATGACCGATATTCCGCGGCTTCGGGCAGGGGCGGTCGGCGGCCAGTTCTGGTCCGTGTGGGTCCCGGCCAGCCTGCCTGAGGGCGAGGCCACCCGGCGCGGATTCGAGCAGCTCGACATCGTCAGGCGGATCGTGGCGGCCTACCCGGAGACGTTCGAGCTTGCCACCACGGCCGACGATGTCGAGCGGATCTTCAAGGCGGGCCGGATCGCCTCCCTGATCGGCCTCGAGGGCGGTTCGATGATCGGCTCATCGCTGGCGATCCTGCGCCAGTTCCACGCGCTCGGCGTCCGCTACATGACCCTCACCCATTGGCTGACGACGCGCTGGGCGGACGCCGCGACCGACCCTCCGCAGCACGGCGGCCTCACCCGGTTCGGGGTCGAGGTGGTGCGCGAGATGAACCGGCTGGGGATGCTCGTTGACCTGAGCCACGTGTCAGCGGCCACCATGTCGGCCGCCCTGGATGTGGTCGAAGCCCCCGTCCTGTTCTCGCATTCAGGCGCGAGGGCCGTGACCGAGCACCCGCGCAACGTCCCCGACGAGATCCTGGAGCGGGTCGCCACGAACGGCGGGGTGGTCATGGCGGTGTTCCTGGCCGGCTTCGTCTCCAACGCGGTAGCCGCGTACGAGGCAGCTGCGGACGCCGAGGTTGCCAGCGCGCGGGCCGGCGATCCAGAGCCGTCGAAGGCGGACCTGGAGGCACTCGAGCAGGCCTGGCGGCTTGCCCATCCGGAGCCGCTGGCGACGATCGGCGACGTCGCCGACCACATCGATCATCTGCGCGATGTGGCCGGGATCGAGCACGTTGGCATCGGCAGCGATTTCGACGGCGGTGCACCCCTGCCGGTCGGCCTCGAGGACGTCTCCCGTTTCCCGGACCTCTTCGCCGAGCTGATCCGGCGTGGCTACTCGAGCGACGATCTGGGCAAGATTGCCGGGGCCAATTTCCTGCGGGTGATGCGCGCTGCGGAGACGGTCGCCAACCGCCTGCAGGCCGGGCGCCAACCATCGGAACTGACGATCGAGGAGCTCGACGGCGCCCCCGCCGCCGACTAGCACGACATGGGCACGTCTCGGCTGGTCATTGCCGTCCTCCTGTTGCTGGGCGGTGGCGTCTGGATTGGCCAGGGCCTGAACCTGATCAAGGGCAGCGCGATGACCGGCAGTAGCTTCTGGGCGGTCGCCGGGGTCGTCCTCGTCGCAATCGCCGGGGCGATCCTCGTCCGTGAACGCCGCCGCGACCACTGACGTGATCGTGATCGGGGCCGGGCCGGCCGGGCAGGCCGGCCTTTGGCGTCAGGGGTCCTGGGACAGGATGACGAAGGCGTAGGGGGCGACGCTGACGATCCCGCTATGCGGTTGGCCGTCGAGCGGCTCACCATCGGCCTCCAGGTCATCCGCGATCGAGGCACCGAACTGCGCGTCGTAGAGGGTCGAATCCGAGTTGAGCCGGACCCGCCAGCGACCCGCCTGGGGCAGTCCGACAGGGACGTCATTGAGCGGCAGCGTCGAGAAGTTCATGACGACCACCACGTCATCGCCCGGTCCACCCTCCAGCCAGCGATGCCAGGCCAGGAGCCTGGTCTCGTCGTCCGTCCGGATGATCGCGGTGTTGGCACCCTTGAGGCCGGCCGACCGCCCGTCGGCATCACGGCGCAGCGAGATCAGGTCGCGATGGAGCTGGAGGATCCCCGCAAAGCGATGCGATTTCGACCAGTCGATCGGAATCGTGTCGTCGAACCAGCGGTCCTCGAGCAGCTCCTGGCCCTGGAATAGCATCGGGATCCCGGGCGCGGTCAGGGTGATGGCCGACCCGAGCGTCGCCCGCTTGCGGGCGAACCAGTTGCCGGCATCACCGGGGGCCACTTCCTCCGCCAGTCGGACCCGTCCGTTGGCAACGTCGTCGTGGGACTCCGTGTAGATGACCCGCCGGAACGGCGAATCGCCACCGGCCAGCAGGGCCGCCGCCACGGACCCGATGTCCCGCTCGTCGTCGTGCGCCGCGGTCAGCGCTGCCCGGACGACCCGCAGGAACCCGGGCTCACAGTGGGCGCCGAAGCCGGCCCCGCCGGCGGCGGTCTCCTGGACGAGACTGGAGGCATCGCCGAGATCCTCGGCGATCGTCAACTTCCAGGGCTGGCGGGCCCGGATCTCGTCGTTGATCCAGGCCATGAATGACCAGCCGTCGGGCAGATCGGTCTCGGGCCGTTCATCGACCGTCCGGATGTACAGGGTCGAGTCGAAGCGCAGGCCGTCGGTCTGGAACTCCTCGAGCCAGGTCAGAGCGCTGTCGCGCAGGAAGGCCCGCACTTCGGGCCGGCCGTAGTCGGGCCGGGTGTTGCCCCAGGGAGTGACGGCCCGCTCGTCGTTGTAGAAGTAGATCCCGCCCCAATCGCCCTCGGCCCAGCCGTCGAAGCGCCACAGGTCGAGATCACCCGGCCCGAGGTGGTTGTAGACGACGTCCACGATCACCGCGATACCGTGCTCGTGAGCGGCTCGTACGAACCGCTTGAAGGCATCGGGGCCGCCATAGGTGGACTCGATCGCGAAGATGTGAGCGGGGTTGTAGCCCCACGAGACGTCGCCGGCATGCTCGAACGGCGGCATCACCTGGATCGCCCCGATGCCCAGGTCGCGCAGGTACGGCATCCGCCGGATCGCCCGGTCAAAGTCACCGGGCGTATCGGTCTTCGCCGCAAACGTCCCGATGTGCATCTCGTAGATGACGATGTCGTTCCAGCTCGGCATCTCGAAGGTGGTGTCGCCCCAATCGAACGCAGCCGGGTCGTAGACCACCGAGTTGCCGACCGAGCTCGTGACCAGGCGGGCATACGGGTCGATCCGCGAGAGCACGCCGGCCGGGGTGCGCAGGAGGTAGCGGTATTCGGCCCCGACGGCGACCCCGGGCACGTCGGCCGACCAGGTTCCGGTGTCGGGGCCCGGGTCGCGGGCAAGTTCGGTGGCCGGGCTGGTTCCGGCCTCGGCCCAGTCGTTGAACGAACCCGACACCCAGACGGCCTCGGCATGCGGCGCCCACACCCGGAAGCTGACCCCACCGGGCCACGGGACGGCGCCCATGCCCGGGCGAGCAGATGGTTGCGGGCCGGGGCCTCCGGCTCGCCGTCGCGCTGATCCCACGGCCCGATCCTAGCGCGCCCGGCGGTTCGACCCGCTGCGCGTTCGAGAATCAGGGCACGAAGTAGCCGGTCACATCGAACAGGACGTTGGCGGTGTTGCCGGCCGGGGCGGCATAGGTGACGCTGAGCGTGCCGGTCCCACTCAGGGCCACGGTCACCCCGTTCGCCCGGTTGTCACCGAGCGGGAAGTTGAGGGTCGAGGTGGTCGGCACGTTGTTGGGGGCCGGCGTCAGGGCGAAGTAACCGGCGGCGGTCTGGCCGGTCACGGTCAGGTTGCCGGTGACGGC
>JBBRIM010000072.1:0-11904 GCA_038221095.1 Candidatus Limnocylindrales bacterium | reverse complement strand
GTGGACACGATCGACAGGGCGCGGTTGCGCTCAACGGCTTCCCGGGCGAGCAGCCGGAAGTTGATCCGCGACGTGGCGATCCGGGAGCCGGCCGGCACGACCAGCCCTACGCGGGGGTCCTCCGAGGTCCTGATCCGGGCGGCCGCCGACGTGATCTCGTCGTCCACGTCCAGGTAGAAGAGACTGGCCATCCCGCCCAGCCTAGACCTTCATCGCGCGCAGGACGCGGCGCAGGGCTGCATCAAGCGGATCCTCGGACGATTGCAGTTCGATCGCCTGCCAGGCCAGGCCCATCGGCGTGACGTCCTGCTGGTCGATCAGCAGCTTCGTCTCGTCCCGGATCGTCTCGACCATCTCGGGCGACATGATCGCGACCTCGGGCGGCCGGGCAAACGGGAGCTGCTTCCAGAACCGCTCGGCGGCCAGGGTCTCCCGGATCGCCGGCAGGCGTGAGCCGCCACCGCACAGGTAGATCCGGCCCGGCAGCAGGTCGCCGGCGGCCAGCTCCTCGATCACCAGCTCCACGCCGGCCGACCAGACCGTGATGTCGTCGGCGATGATCCGCTCGATCTCATCGCGCCGGTCCACCTGCAGTCCGCGCGAGAAGTCGACCTTGAGGGCCTCGGCCCGCGGGAAGGGCAGGTCGAGCCGGTCGGCCAGCGACTTGGTGAAGGCCCGGCCGCCCAGGGCAAACATCCGGGTACCTTCGATGCCGCCCTGCCGGACGAGGGCCACGTCGGTCGTGCCACCGCCGATGTCGATGAAGATCGCGCCGGCCTGCTGGACCTGCTCGGTACCCAGCACACGGGCCACGGCATACGGCTCGGCCACCACCTGGAGCAGCTCGAGGTCGAGCTGCGAGGCGACCGTCTGGAGTGCCCCAAGGTGGACGAGGGGTGCGAACGCGTTGAAGATGCCAATCTTGACGTAGCGGCCCTGGAAACCGACCGGGTTGGTGACGGTGTAGCCGTCGATGCTGGCCGAGGTCACGGCCGCGTGGACCAGCCGGACATCGACATGGGGCAGGCCGGTTTCCCAGGTGATCGCCCGCTCGGCCTCGCGCAGGGCGGCCTGCTGGACGGTGTCGATCAGCTTCTGGAGCTCGGCATCGCTGATTGGCTGGTCGGGCCGCTTGCGCTCCTGGTTGTGGGTGGTAGTGAAGCCCTTGACCAGCTCACCGGCAATCCCGATGACGACCTGAGTCGGCCGAAAACCGGCCATCTCCTCGGCTTCCTGGAGGGCCACCGAGCAGTTGTCGACAACGGCGGCGATGTCGGCCACCGTGCCCGACTGCATGTGCGACAGCCCCTGCCGCTTTCGGCCGACACCACGGACGACACCGATTCCACTCGGGTCGATCTCGAAGACGAGCGCCTTGGCGAACTCGGTGCCAACGTCGAGAGCTGTGCAGGCCGCCAGCGTCGGCTCGCCGTCCCGGCTCCAGATCCGACGAAGGAAGGTCATTCGGCTGCTCGCCATGCCGCCCCGACCTGATCGAGGGCAGCCCCGAGGCCATCGCGGCGAGATCCCTTGCCCTGGGCCATTTCCGGCCGTCCCCCACCCCGGCCATCGAACCGAGCGGCCGCCGCCTGGACCAGGGCGCCGGCGTTGATGCCGCGCGCGACGAGGTCGTCCGAAACGGAAACGAAGACCTGCGGCTCATCGGCATCGAGCCCGAGCGCGATCACGGCGCTGGGAAGCAGTCCGCGCAGTTCTCTTGCCACCGCCTTCATCGTCTCGATCGACTCGAACGAGCCACCGAATGTGACGAGCCGAACGCCGGGAACAACCTCGACGGCCCCGGCCGCCAGGTCGGCTGCCTTCGGAATGGTGTTGCCGGTCCCGGCCCGGACCCGCCGCTTCGCCTCCTTGAGCTCGTCCTGGAGCGCCGCTATTCGGTCGGGCAGGGCCTCGATCGCGGTCGCGCCTGCAACGCTGCCGGTTCGGTGGAGGACCTCCAGCCGGGTTGCCACCCAGGCATCGGCGCCGTCGCCGGTCAGGGCCTCGATCCGGCGCATCCCCGAGCCGATGCTCCGCTCGCTGGTGATCAGGAAGCCGCCGATCTGGCCCGAGGCGCGGCAATGGGTGCCACCGCACAGCTCGTGGCTGTAGCCCTCGACCCGGACCGTGCGGACCGTCTCCCCGTACTTCTCGTCGAAGAAGGCATCGGCGCCGGCGTCGATCGCCTCACGCATGCTCATCCGGGCGGCGGTGACGGCCCGATCCTCGCGGATGATCCGGCGGGCCTCGACCTCGATCCGGCTGCGTTCGTCGTCGGTCAGGCCGCGATCGAGCGGAAAGTCGAAGCGCAACCCGTCGGGAGTGACCAGCGAACCGGCCTGCCGGGCACCCTCCCCCACCACGTTGCGCAGCGCCCGGTGGAGGACGTGGGTGCCGGTGTGATTGCGCATCGTCCGGGCGCGCCGCTCGGCGTCGACCTCGGCGGTGACGAGGTCGCCCACCGCTGTCCGGCCGTGGAGCCGGCCGCGATGGACGATCAGGCCACCGGCCGGGCGCTGGGTGTCGGTGACCGCAAACATCGGCGCGCCGTCACCGGGCAGGCGCAGGACGCCCTGGTCGCCGACCTGACCGCCGCCCTCGGCGTAGAACGGCGTCCGATCAAGAACGAGCTCGGCCTCGGCCGACGGCTCGGTCCGCAGCTCGGTGTCGCCGAACGCCTCGAGCTCGCCGTACTCAATCCCGTCGCGGGTGATCGCGATGATGCGGCCCTCGGCCGTCGTGGTCTCGTAGCCGAGGAACGTCGTCTCACCAAGGCGGCGGGCCAGTGATTCGTAGAATTCGGTCAACTCGTTGTGGCGGGCCATGTCCTCCCTGCGTCCACCCCGGCTCCGCTCGCGCTGCTCGGTCAGGGCCACGTCGAAGCCCGCCCGGTCGACTGCGACGCCGTATTCAGCGGCCAGCTCGACCGTCAGGTCCACCGGGAACCCGTACGTGTCGTGCAGCCGGAAGGCCGTCGGGCCGGCCAGCAGCGGGGCGTCGGCCGGGAGCTCCTCGGGCCGCCGGCCGATGCTCCGTTCGGCGCCGGTCAACGGGATCAACGCCTCCTCGAGGTGGACCATCCCGGCATCGAGGGTCCGGGCGAACTGGACCTCCTCGCGGACGATCGCCCCGAGGATCGCCTCGCGCCGGTCGTCGAGATACGGGTACGCCTCACGCATCGTGGCGATCACGACCTCGGCCAGGCCGGCCAGGAACGGCTCGCGGCGACCGAGCAGCCGGCCGTGGCGGACCGCTCGGCGCAGGATCCGGCGCAGGACGTAGCCGCGCCCCTCGTTCGAGGGCAGCACGCCGTCGGCGATCAGGAAGGTGATCGCACGCGAATGGTCGGCGATCACCTGGTAGCTGAAGCGTTCGGCCTCGAACGCCTCCGGGTCGTGGCCGACGAGCTCGCGCATCCGGGCGTGAATCGGGGTGAACAGGTCTGTATCGAAGTTGGTCGGAACCTGCTGCAGGACGCTCGCGAGGCGCTCCAGGCCCAGGCCGGTGTCGACGCTCTGGAACGGCAGAAGGACCCGTCCGCTCGGGCGCTGGTCGAACTCCATGAACACGAGGTTCCACAGCTCGAGCCAGCGCGGGCAGGTCTCGGAGTGGTCGGGCACGCAGTGCGGGCCCTCGGAGAACTCGGCCCCCCGATCGAAATGGATCTCGCTGCACGGCCCGCACGGGCCCGTCTCGGCCATTCGCCAGAAGTTGCTGTCGTCGCCGGCATCGACGTCGCCCCACACGGCCATCCGCTCGGGCGGCAGGCCGATCTCGTCGCGCCAGATGGCCCGGGCAACCTCGTCGTCCTTGTACGTCGTCGCGGCCAGCCGCTCCGGGGGAATGCCCATTTCGCGGGTCAGGAAGTCCCACGCAAAGTGGATCGCGTCGCGCTTGAAGTAGTCCCCGAAGCTCCAGTTGCCGAGCATCTCGAAGAACGTGTGGTGGCGCGGGGTCCGGCCAACCTCCTCGAAATCGTTGTGCTTGCCGGCGACGCGCAGGACGCGCTGGCAGTCGGCGGCGCGGGAGTAGCTGCGCGTCTCCGCCCCGGTGAAGACCTCCTTGAACTGGACCATCCCCGAGTTGGTGAACAGGAGGGTCTGATCGCCGGCCGGCACGAGGCTGGCCGAGGGCACGATCGTGTGCCCGCGGGCCTCGAAGAAGGCGATGAAGCGCCGCCGGATCTCCGCGGCGGGCAACGAGGTGATCTGCGGGTCGAGGCTCGTCTTGGTCGTCACAGTGGGCTCATGGTACCGAACGGGGAGCCCGGGGCGGCGCGCTCCGCTCAGGAACGGGTCCGGATGGAACCGAACCGGCGCCACAGGGTGGACCCGGCGATCACCGCCCCCACGATCAGGCCGATCGTCAGGCCGCGCACGAAGCGGGCAGTGTCGACCCCTCCCTGGGCGTCGTCGGAGTGCCGGCGCGGGACCTGGTTCTTCGAATCGTCGCGGCTCATCGCTGGCGGCGCCGATCCGGCCCGAGCGTCGCCACGATCGCGATGAAGCCGATCCCGGCCCAGGCGACGACCGACGCGCTGAGCAACCGGAAATCGCCGATCCGCAGGAAGTCGATGCCGAGCCGGGCCCCGAGGGCGTCACCGGCCCACGCCCCGAGGCAGGCGGCGAGGACGAGCAGGGGCAGCTGTCCGCCGGCGGTGCCGCGCACGACCACGAAGAGTGACGCATGAAAGATCCCGACGAGGGTTGCCAGGAGCGGTGCCGGCCCGATCAGCATGGCGGCAGGATAGCCCCGTTCATGCCCGGGCGATCCGCCCGCCGCCGAGGACGACCTCGCCGTCGTACAGGACGGCGGCCTGGCCCGGCGCGGCGGCCCACACCGGTTCGTCGGTTTCGACCTGCCACGAACCGCCCCGTGACGGCTCGTCGACGGACGTGGGCCGGACCCAGGCCGGCACCGGCCGCCCACGATGACGGATCCGGAGCTCCGCCCGGAAGGGGCTGGCCGGGCCGTTCGGAGGATCGCCGGCCACGAACGTCGCCCGCTCCAGGCCCACAGTCCGCGTCTCGAGGTCGGCCCGCCGGGCGAGGGTGATCGTGTTGGTGGCCGGATCGATCCGGCTGACGAAACGCGGCTCGCCCAGGGCGACGCCCAGGCCCCGGCGCTGACCGACGGTATAGCCGGCCGATCCCCCGTGGCTGCCCAGCGCCGCGCCGTCGGCATCGATGATCGGGCCGGACTCGGGATTCCAGCCAGCGCGGTCGCGGAGTGTCGTCCGGTAGTCGCCACCGGGCACGAAGCAGATCTCCTGGCTCTCTGGCTTGTCCGCCGTGGTCAGGCCGAGCGAGCGGGCCACGGTCCGAACCTGGGGCTTGGTCATCTCGCCCAGCGGGAAGCGGGCGTCGAGGAGCTGGTCCTGGCGGAGCCCGTACAGGAAGTAGGTCTGGTCCTTGTCAGCGTCGACCGCCCGATGCAGCTCGGCCGACCCGTCGGGACCGACCGCCCGCCGGGCGTAATGCCCGGTCGCCACCGCTTCGCAGCCGTAGACATGGCGGGCGCGCCCGAGGAGCGCACCGAACTTGACGTACGTGTTGCAGTCCACGCAGGGACTCGGCGTCTCTCCGTCCAGGTAGGCATCGAGGAAGGGCTGGATGACCCCGGCGTCGAACTCGCGCTCGAGGTTCATGACGTAGAACGGGATCCCAAGCTGGCCGGCGACCCGCCGGGCATCGTCGGCGGCATCGGCCGAGCAGCAGCTCCGCTTGAACTCGGAGTAGCTGTCGGCCACGTCGTGGAGGCGCATCCAGACGCCGATCGGCTCGTCGCCGGCGGCCTGCACGAGGGCGGCGGCAACCGAAGAATCGACGCCGCCGGACATCGCCACGAGGACCCGGGCCATGGTTGGTTCGGCCGGCCTCAGGCCCCGGCCGCGACGCCTCGAGCCGGGTCCTGGCCGAGTGGATCGGCGGCGATCGCCGCGGAACCGAGGCGGAGCATGGTCAGGGTCCGTGGGATCGACTCGCAGGCGGCCTCGATCTCGGCCGCGCTGGTCGTCCGGCCGAGCGAGATGCGCAGGGCGCCGAGCGCCTCCTCGTCGGGGTAGCCCATGGCGGCGAGGACGTGGCTCGTCTCGGGCGAGCCGGTCATGCAGGCCGAACCGGTGGCGACGGCGAAACCCTCGAGGTCGAGGGCCTGGCTCACCGACACCCCATCGATGTCCCGGGCGATCACCGACAGGATCCCCGGCAGGCGGTCGCGGGGATGGCCGGTCAACTCCACCCCGGGCACCGCCAGCAGGGCATCGCGCAGGCGGTCACGCAGGCCAACCAGGCGGGCGACCGTGGCGTGCTGCTCGGCCCGGGTCAGTTCATAGGCGACGGCCATTCCGACGGCCGAGGCGACGTTCTCGGTGCCGGCCCGGCGATGACGCTCCTGGCTGCCGCCCTGCTGCTGGCCGAGGAGGTGGGTGCCATGCCGGACGAAGAGTGCCCCGATTCCCTTGGGGCCCTCGAACTTGTGGGCGGCGATCGACATCAGGTCGGCGTCGAGGGCGGCCAGGTCGATCGGCAGGTACGGCGCGGCCTGGATGGCATCGACGTGGAAGACGACCCCGCGATGGGCGTGGACCCGCTCGGCGATCTCGCGGATCGGCTGGATCGTGCCGACCTCGTTGTTGGCCAGCATCACGCTGACGAGGATCGTCCGATCGTCGATCGCCGCGTCGAGCTCGTCGGGGTCTACCCGCCCGTATCGATCGACCGGCAGCTCGAGCGTCTCGAACCCGAACTTCTCGAGGTAGCGCAGGGTGTGCCCGACGGCGTGGTGCTCGATCGCGCTGGTGACGATCCGGTGACCGCGGGCCTTGCCCGCCCAGGCCGCGCCCTTGAGGGCCAGGTTGTTGGCCTCTGTGCCACCCGAGGTGAAGACGATTTCACGGGCCTCGGCCCCGAGCGAAGCCGCCAACCGCTCGTGGGCATCGTCCAGGCCGGCCCTGGCGGCCCGGCCGAAGGAGTGGCTCGAACTGGGATTGCCCCAGTGCTCGAGCAGGAAGGGCAGCATCGCGTCCACGACCTCCCGGCGGACCGGGGTCGTCGCAGCATGGTCGAGGTAGATGGCCATCGCCGCGATTGTACGTCGGCCTATTCGGCCGGGTGGCTGAGGTCCTCTTCACGGCTGCGCTCGCGCCGCCGATCGTGGTTCGAAAGGCTCCGCTTGCGCAGCCGGATCGAGAGCGGGGTCACCTCGACCAGCTCGTCGCCCGAGATGAACTCGATCGCCGACTCGAGGGTTATCGGGCGGGCGGGGGTCAGCCGTAGCGCCTCGTCGTGCGAATGGGTCCGGATGTTGGTCAGCTTCTTTTCCTTGGTCGCGTTCACGTCCATGTCACCCGGCCGGGCGTTCTCACCGATGACCATCCCCTCGTAGACCTCCTCGCCGGCGCCGATGAACAGCTCGGCCCGCTCCTGGAGGTTGAACAGGCCGTAGGCGTTGCTCGTGCCGGTCCGGTCGGCCACGAGGACGCCGCTCGTCCGGTGGGTCACCTCGCCGGCCCATGGACCGTAGCCCTCGCCGATCTGGTGCATCAGGGCCGTGCCCCGCGACTCGGTCAGCAACTGGCCGCGGTAGCCGATCAGGCCGCGGACGGGCACGATGAACTCCATCCGGACCCGGCCGTCCTGGTCCGTTGACATCTGCTCGAGGCGACCCTTCCGGCCGGCCATGGCCGCCTGGACCTCGCCGATGTAGTCGGGCGGGATGTCGATGGTGATCCGCTCGTAAGGCTCCTGGGTCTCGCCGCCCATCGTGCGCAGGATCACCTCGGGCCGGCTGGCCTGGAGCTCGAACCCCTCGCGCCGCATCTGCTCGATCAGGACGGCCAGTTGCAGCTCGCCCCGGCCGCGGACCTCGAACGTGTCACCCGATTCTGTGGACTGGACCTCGATCGAGACGTTGCCGAGGACCTCCTTGTCGAGCCGGGCCCGGATCTGGCGGCTGGTCACGAACTTGCCCTCGCGCCCGGCCAGGGGCGAGGTGTTCACGCCGAAGGTCATCCGGAGGGTGGGCGCATCGACGTCGAGGCGGGCCAGCGGGCGGGGATCGGCCGGGTCCGTCAGCGTGTCGCCGATCGTCACGTCGGCCAGCCCGGCAACCGACACGATGTCGCCGGCAATCGCCTCGCCCACATCGATCCGCTCGATCCCGTGGGCGGTCTGCAGGCTGGTGACCGTACCGCTCAGGGTGGTGGTCCGGCCGGGCTCGACCGAGCCGTCGATCGAGTCCTCGTTTTGGCGGACCACGACGAAGCGCTGGCCGATCCGGATCGAACCGTTCCAGATCCGGCCGACGGCCATCCGGCCGACGTACTCGTTGGCCGACAGGTTCGTGACCAGCAGCTGGAGTGGATGGCCGGGGGTGAACCTTGGTGGCGGCGTCACTGCGACGAGCAGGTCGAGGAGCGGACGCAGGTCCGTGCCGGGGACGGCCAGGTCGCGGGTTGCGGTGCCCAGCCGGGCGTTCGTGTAGACGACCGGGAATTCGATCTGAGCGGCTGTCGCTCCGAGGTCCATGAACAGTTCGTAGACCGCGTCGAGGACCTCGGCCGGGCGGGCATCCGAGCGGTCGATCTTGTTGAGGGCAACGACCACCGGCAGATGGCGGGCCATCGCCTTCTGGAGGACGTAGCGGGTCTGGGGCAGCGGCCCCTCGGCCGCATCGACGAGGAGCAGGATCGCGTCGACCATCAGGAGGGTTCGCTCAACCTCGCCGCCGAAGTCGGCGTGGCCGGGCGTATCGACGATGTTCAGGCGGATGCCGTCGTAGTCGACAGTCGTCTGCTTGGCCAGGATCGTGATTCCCTTTTCGCGCTCGAGGTCGCCCGAGTCCATCACCCGGTCGACCAGGGTCTGGTTTGCCCGAAACGCGCCGGTCTGGCGGAGCAGGGCATCGACCAGAGTGGTCTTGCCGTGGTCGACGTGGGCCACGATCGCGAGGTTGCGCAGATCAAGCCGGACGCCGGGCACGGTGGACGAAGGGATCGTAGTCATGGGAGCGGCGATTGTCGCACACAAACGCGCTTCCAGCCCCAGATCCGGCCGGCGCCGCCCCCCGGATTAGGTCATCATCCCTGGGTGACCGTCGCCGCCGTGATCCTCGCCGCATCGCCGGCATCGGCCCTGACCGACGCGGATGGGCTGCCGGCCGTGCGCCGGATCGCCGAGGCGGCCTGGTCGGGCGGCGCCATCCCGGTTGTCGTGGTCAGCGCAGATCCCGAGGGAGGCGTTGGCGCGGCGCTGGTCGGGACGGAGGCACGACTCGTTGCTCCAGCCCCCGCTCCAGGTGGACCGGCCGGCCAGATCTGCCACGGGATCGACGCCGCCATTGCGATCGTGGGCGAGACAGATGGCGCCCTGGTCTGGCCGGTCGGGATGACGTGGCTCGATCCCGAGACGATCACGTCATTGATCGAGGCGCACGGCACCGACCCGATTTCAATCCTGCAACCGGCGTTCGATAGCGACCCGGGCTGGCCGATCCTGCTGCCGGTCCTTCACCTCGAGCGACTGCGCGGCCGGTCCGCCGACCGAATGCCCGACGAACTGTTCGAAGATCTCGCGTCGGCCGGTCTGAATGTCCGCCTGCTCGACCTTGGCGACCCAGGGGCCACCCACCACGTCTCAGCCGCCCGGTCCAGCCTGCCGCCCTGGCGGGGGCCAAGCGAGCCGGCCAGCGGCCACGTCCACGAATGGGGCGAGACGGCCGCCGACGACCTGGACCTGCCGCCGGCCTGAACAGCCGCCCCTTACTCCAGCGGCCAGTCCAGCGGGAGAGCTTCCTCGACAGGGCGGACACCGTCCGCCGGACGAGCCATGGCTGCGCGCAGCCGTCCGAACGGAAACACGGCAATCGCCAGGCCCCCGATCACCAGGGCGATGCCGGCCAGCTGGAAGCCCGACGGATCCTCGCTCAGCAGGACCATCGCCAGCAGGACGGTAGCAACCGGCTGGACAAGCAGGAGGAGCGAGGTGACGACGCTGGGCAGGCGGGGCAGCGAAATGTTGATCAGCAGGTAGCCGGCCACCTGGGCACTCAGGGCAAGAAGCACGAGCCAGGCATGGCTGGGCAGCCCGGGCATCGGGTTGAAGTCGCCGACAACCACGCCAGCCAGCGCAGCCGTGATCGTGGTTGCCAGGGTCGCCCAGAAGAGCGGCCCGGCCAGGCGTCGAATGTCGCGCTGGCCGCGCCGGACAACGAGCAGGTAGGCGGCGTAGCAGACAGCCGTCAGCAGACCCATGATCACCCCGACCAGGGGCGCCGCGCCGTATGGATTCGTGCCGATCAGGCCGGCGATCAGGGCCACCCCCACGATGACGACCGGCAGGGCGATCAGGATCGACCGACGCGGCCGCTCGCCGTACAGGAGCCAGGCGGCGATCCCCACGACGACGACCTGGAGATTGCCGAGGACGGTGGCGAGGCCCGCCCCGACGGCCGCGATCGAGTGGGCCCAGAACGTCAGGTCGCCGGCGAAGAAGCAACCCGCCACGATCGACAACAGGATCGTGCGCCGCTCGAGGGGACCGTAGCGCCGGCCCTCGAGCCAGGCCAGCACGGCCAGCACCGGCAGGGCGTACAGGCAGCGAAACACAGCGGCCGTCGAGGGGGACACCGCCGATTCGCGGACGAGAATCCCCGAGAATGCGATGCACAGGGCGCCACCGATAGCGGCCAGCTGGGGGTGGGCGAGGAGGCTCTCCAGGCGAGCCGGCGTCGCCCGCGGTTCGGTCACCCGCGGATCGGTCCGACGTACCTCAAGCCGAGCTCGGCGTACTGGCCGGGTTCGGGCGCCGACGGCGCGTCGAGCATCAGGTCGGAGCCCGACTGGGTCTTCGGGAAGGCCATCACCTCGCGGATGTTGGTCTGATCCGTGAGCAGCGCCGCCCAGCGGTCAATCCCGAGGGCGATCCCGCCGTGGGGCGGCGCGCCATATTCGAACGCTTCGAGGACCGCCCCGAACTTCTCGACCATGCCCTCGGCAGTCTGGCCCTGCAGGGCGAAACTCCGGGCGAGCAGGTCGTGCTGGTTGATCCGGACGGACCCACCGCCGAGCTCCCAGCCGTTGAGCGCGAGGTCGTATTGGAGCGCCCGGGCCCGCCCCGCCGGGTCGTCCGGCGAGCGTTGGGCGAGATCGCCCGAGACGGTCGTCAGAAGCTCGAGATCCTCGGGACGGACACCGCTGAACGGGTTGTGGGTGGCATCCCAGCGCCGGTTCTCCTCGTCCCACTTGTACATCGGGAACTCGGTGATCCAGCAGTAGGCGAAGACGTTCGGATCGGCCAGGCGGAGGCGGTTCCCCAGCTCGGTCCGCAGGCGGCCGAGAACGTCGGCGGCCACCTCCCGGCGGTCGGCCACGACCAGGATCAGGTCGCCCGGCTTCGCCCCGGCCCGGGCGACGACGGCAGCCGTTCGGGCGGGCCCGAGGAACTTCGTGATCGAGGAACGGACCGACCCGTCCGGCTCGACGGCGAGCAAGGCCAGTCCCTTGGCACCCCAGGTCCGGGCCAGCTCGGTCAACTCGTCGGTCTGCGAGCGGCTCGCGCCGGCCATCGTCGGGGCCACGATCGCGCGCACCCAGCCCCCAGTCGCGAGGGCCTCGTCGAAGACGCGGAACCCAGAGGTTGACGGGGCAGCGCGGTCGGCCGGGTCGGCCGCGCCGGCCAGGGCCGGGGCCAGGTCGACCAGCTCCATCCCGAAGCGGAGGTCCGGCTTGTCCGAGCCGAAGCGCTCGATCGCCTCGGCGAAGGTGAGTCGCGGGAAGGGCACCTGGAGCAGCGGGCGATCGGGCACGACCGCGGCCATCACCCGGATCGCCAGCTCTTCGACGAAGGCGATCACGCTGGCCTCGTCGACGAAGCTCATCTCCAGGTCGAGCTGGGTGAATTCGGG
>JBBRIM010000071.1:0-12134 GCA_038221095.1 Candidatus Limnocylindrales bacterium | reverse complement strand
GGTCGGTCTACATGTCCGGCGAGCTGAAGAGCGCGTCCAACCGGGGCCGCCAGATCCAGATCATGTTCGGGGCCCTGTTCTGGGATGGGCTCCTGCTGATCCTGGGCGTGCTCCTGCTGTTCCGGATCGCCAGCTACAACTTCGTGTTCGCCCTGAACGCAGGGACGACGGCATACGCGATCCCGACCGGTGCGTTCTATCACTTCCTCGCGGCACTGGTCTTCAACAATCCGATCCTGACGTTCCTGATCGTGGGCTCGTTCATGTTCTGGAGCCTGCCCTCGATGATCGCGAACACGTACATGCCGATCCGCTCGTTCTTCGCCTGGTCCTTCGACCGGTTGATGCCCGAGAAGCTGTCCGAGGTCAACGAGCGCTTCCACTCGCCGATCCCGGCAATCCTGCTGGCGACCTCGATCATCGTCGTGTTCGTGTTCTGGAGCGTCTTCTCGAGTTCGTTCCAGATCATCCTCGGCACGATCGTCCTGGCCGGAGTCCTGGCCGTGATCATCGTGGCCGTCGCGGCGATCGCCTTCCCCACCCGCCGGCCGGACCTGTACAAGGCCTCGCCGGCCAACGTCAACTTCCTGGGCATCCCGGTGCTCTACATCACCGGGGTCTTCTCGATCGTGTTGTTCCTCGGGATCCTCGTGATCGGGACGCAGTTCCCGGCCCTGGTCATGTCCGGCGACCCGAAGAATGCCTGGTGGATCCCGGCCTTCTTTATCGCGATCATCGCGATCGGGCTGGCGGTCTACTACGTTCCGCGCTACGTCCGGAAGGGCCAGGGGATCGACATCGACTTCGTGTACAGGGAGCTGCCACCTGAGTGAGCTGAACGGTCCACGTTGGACCGGGGGACGGCCGGCGAGCGCTCGCTGGCCGTCCTTCTTTGCTACGGTTGCGGTCCGATGACCGAACCCGTGTCGCCCCTGGTCGGCGACATTCGTGACGAGGCCGCCCGCCTGGGCGGTCTTCTCGTGTCGTCCGGGATTCCTGCCCGGCTGATGGGCGGCCTGGCCGTCTGGCTGCGCAGCCCGAGCGTCCGGGTCGCTCCATTCGCCCGGCCCTATGCCGACATGGACTTCGTGGTCGCGGCCAGGGGCGCCGCCCGGTTCAAGGCTTTCCTGCTCGAGGAGGGCTACCTGCCCGACCAGTTCTTCAACGCCCTGCACGGCGCCACCCGGCTCTACTTCCAGGAACCGGCCGGGCGTTGGTCGATCGATGTGGTCGTCGACGAGCTGGCCATGTCCCACCGGCTGGACCTGCGCGAACGCCTCGAGGGCGCCGGGGTGACGATCGATCTGGCCGACCTGCTGCTGACCAAGCTCCAGGTCTGGGAGATCAACCGCAAGGATTTGGGCGACGCGCTGTGCCTGCTGGCCGACCACGCCGTCGCCGAAGCCCACTCGACCGGCGGGGGTGGCGGTGACGACACCATCAAGCCTGGTCGGATCGGTGCGGTGCTCGGTGGAGACTGGGGCTTCTGTCACACGGTCGAACGCAACCTTGGCGGCGTGGCTGAGCTGTGGGCGCTCGAGCCGGTGGCCGGCTCGGCCTTCGACGTGGCCAGCCAGGTGGACCTGATCCGGGCCGCGATCGAGCACGCCCCGAAGTCACTCGGCTGGCGCGCCCGTGCCCGGGTCGGCGAGCGTGTCCGCTGGTATGAGACTCCCGAGGAAGTCGGCCACTAGGATCGGCCCGCCCGAGGTCCGAGCGCCTCAGAGCACCCGGTCGCGGTAGGCGGCGGCCGGGAGATCCACGGTCAGAATCAGGGCGTCATACCCAGCCGCCACGGCCCGGGCCACGGTTCCGGCCGAATGCGATCGCTCCTTCTGCACGTACAGCTGGAACCAGCGTGGGCCGGGTCCAACGGTGGCAACTTCTTCGATCGAGCGGTTGGCGTAGGTCGACAGGCAGTAGACGAGGTCGGCCCGTGCGGCGACCCGGGCGGGCACCAACTCGCCATCCCGATGGGCAAGGCCCTGCAGGGCGGCGGGTGCGAAGCCGATCGGGAGCGCCACCCGCCGGCCGAGCATCGTCGTCGACGGATCGACCGCGGAAACCCCGGCGAGCACCCGCGGCAGCAGCCGGCGCCGGCCAAACGCCGCCTCGTTGTCGCGCAGGGTCTGCTCGTCCCATGAGCCGCCGGCGTAGTAGGCGAAGGCCGGGGGGCTCAGACGCGCTCGGGCGAGGCCCTCGAATTCGCGCAGGTTGGCGATCGTCGTCATCGGCACAGGGTAGCGACGCGCAGGGTGGCCCGCCCGGAGGGATTCGAACCCCCGACCTGCTGATCCGAAGTCAGCCGCTCTGATCCACTGAGCTACGGGCGGATCGGCCGATGATAGTCGACGATCGGGCAGCCGGCAGCGAAACGGCCCGATCCTGGGCGGACCGGGCCGTGCTGGTGGGCGACTGGACGATGGGGTGGCCGGCTAGGGGGTGTTCGAGGCTCCGCCTGCGGGGACGGCCGCCCGGGCGACGATGCCCCGGATGAGAACTGCGCTGTACGTCCCGTTGCTGCCCGTCCCGAAGACCATCGCCGCCTGGCCCGTGCTCAGGTCGGAGGTCTTCTCAAGCTGACCCTTGGAGCGGACCTTGGTCGTGGCCGTCACTGCGAAGGTCGCGCCCTTGCCGTCCGCTCCCGTGATCGTGATCGAGGTTGCGCTTACGGCTGTGATCTGGCCGCGCTCGTAGTGGACCTGGACGTAGGTGCCGCCCTTGCCCCGGACGGTCAGGTCACCGCGGACCACCCGACCGAGCAGCCCCCCACCGAGGCGGACGTTGGCTGCGGCCACCGATGCGTCGTCGAGCTGGCCGGCAGCGCCCGCGTTGGCAGCCGCATCGATGCCGGCCGCGGCCGGGGCGGACGCGCTGGAGGCCGCATAGATGGCCGGCACGGCAACCGCACCAACGAGTCCGATGGCGAGGACCGCTGTGATGACTCGTCGGGCGCCGATCTGGCGAAGCGTGCTGCTCATGAGGTGTGAACTCCTGGTGGGGCGGGGCTGATGAACTGGTTCGAGGATCAGACCAGGGGCAGGCGTTCACAAGACACGGCCGGTAACCACGTGTAAGCGGAGCGTAAGACGATCGTCCGGCCGGTCTGGCGCGCTGGTATGTTGGCGGCATGACCCCCGTCGATGGCGTCCGCCGGGTTGGCACGATCACGGCCGAGTTGGGGGAAGGCCCCGTCTGGGACGGCGCGACCGGGAGCCTGGTCTGGGTCGACATCCTGGCCGGACTCGTCCACCGCCATGCGCCGTCAACCGGATTGACCGACACGCTCGAGGTGGGCCGGCCCGTCGGGGCCGTCGCCCTGCGCGCAGGCGGCGGCCTGGTCCTTGCCACGGATGACGGCTTTCGGTTCATCGAGGCGGGTGGGACCACGTCCCGGCTTGTCGCCCCGATCAACGCGGACGACCCGGAGCTCCGCATGAACGACGGGAAATGCGACCCCCTCGGCCGGTTCTGGGCCGGCACGATGCGCTACGACCAGCGGGCCGGCGGGGGTGCCCTCTACTGCCTCGGGTCGGATGCAACGGTGACCCTCGAAATCAAGGACGTGACGATTTCCAACGGCATCGACTGGAGCCCGGACGGTCGGACGATGTACTTCATCGATACGCCCACCCAACGCGTCGACGCATTCGACTTCGATCCGGCCGGCGGGCGGATCTCCGCCCGGCGGTCGCTCATCTCGATCGACCCCGCCGACGGCGGCCCGGATGGCCTGACCGTGGACGCCGACGGCTACGTCTGGGTCGCCCTGTGGGGCGGCTGGTCCGTCCGTCGTTATACGCCCGAGGGCCGCCCCGAGCGCGAGATCCGGCTGCCGGCCGCCCACGTCACCAGCCTTGCGTTCGGGGGAGCCCACCTCGACGAGCTGTTCATCACCACCGCCTGGGAAGGCCTGGCCACCGAGCAGCGAGCCGCTCAACCCGAAGCTGGCGGTCTCTTCCACTGTCGCCCGGGGGTCCGGGGCCGGCCTGCCCGTTCGTTCGCGGGCTAGTCGACGGCCGCCCCGGCGATCGCGGCGATCCGGGCGATCATCCCGGGTCCGACCCGGCAGCAGCCGCCGATGATCCTGGCGCCCGCGGTCAGCCAGGCGGCCACGGCCGTCGGGTCAAGATCGTCGGCCGGACCCGACCAGGTCCGAGTTCCCGCCTGCCAGCGCTCGCCGCCGTTGGGGTACACGACGATCGGTTTGGCCGTGACACCGGCGGCCCGTTGGACCAGCTCCTCGACATCAGCGGGCGCCGTGCAGTTAACCCCGACGGCGATGATACCGGGGCAGTCCTCGGCGAGCCGGAAGGCGGCCTCGATCGGGTCGCCTCGCCGGGTGTGGGCTCCGTCGGCGCAGCTGAAACTGAGCCAGGCGCGAACACCTGGCCGCTCGTCGACGAGCTCGATCAGGGCCCGGCCTTCGTCCAGCGAGGGGATCGTCTCGAGGGCGAGCAGATCGGCGCCACTCGAGGCGAGCACCTCGAAACGTCCCCGGTGGAACTCGCGCAGCGCATCCACGCCGAGGCCGTAGTCGCCCCGGTACTCCGAGCCGTCGGCGAGCATCGCCCCATACGGTCCGACCGATGCTGCGACGAGCAGATCCGATGCCGCGCCCGGTTCGAGCCGGCGGCGACGGCGTGCCTCGGAGGCCAGCTCGACGCTGCGCCGCATCAGTCCCGCCGCCTCGTCGTGGTCGATCCCGCGCGCGCCGAATCCCTCGAATGTCGCCTGGTAGCTGGCCGTGGTCGCGACCTGGGCACCTGCCCGGTAGAAGGCCAGGTGGGCGGCCACGATCGCCTCGGGATCGTCGACCAGCAGGCGGGCCGACCAGAGCGGATCGGCCAGGTCCGTACCGCGCCCTTCGAGCTCGGTGCCGAGGCCGCCGTCGATGATCAGCACCGATGTGTGTGCGAGGAGCTGGTCGACGGGATGGACGGGCACCCGCCGAGTTAAGCACACGGGTTGCCTTGGTGGACCGGCGGCCGACGGCGTTGGTCCCGTTCCGGTATAAGAGGACGCGTGCGTCGTCATCTCGCCCTGGCTGCCGTCGGCGTCTTCGTGGCCGGCGCAGTGATCGCGGCCACGCCGTCGCTGCAAGCCTCCTCGTACCCGGCAGCGAACGGGGCAGTTGCCCACGCCACGGCGACCCCTCCGCGCGGTCCCGGCGGGCCGGGAGCCTCGCCGGCAGGGTCGAACGCGGCGACGGGCCATGCCGGCCAGTCGCCCTCCAGCTCCGGTCGAGGTGCCCCCGTCGGCCCGCTCGAGCCCTCCCTGTTGCGGGGCTACGTGTGGCCCTTGCCCAAGGGCCGGATCACCAATGAATTCGGGCCGGACTGGTACAGCGACACGATCGTCAAGGGGGCCCGCTTCCACGATGGCCTCGACATGGCAACCTTCTGCGGCGACAGGATCGTGGCTGCTCACGACGGGGTGGTCCTGGCCGCCGGCCGCAAGGTGGATCCGTGGATGGGCTGGATCGGCTCACTTGCTCCATCGATCGCCCGGCGTGACCGACTCCACGCCTGGGCCGACCTGCCGATCATCATCGTGGTCGACGACGGCAATGGGTACCGCAGCATCTACGCTCACTTCAGCCGGATCGCGGTCAAGGCTGGCCAGACCGTCCGGGCCGGCATGTTCATCGGCTGGGAGGGCCAGACCGGCTTCGCCACCGGATGCCACCTCCACTACGGCCTGTTCAGCCCGTACGCGACCACCTGGTTCGGGCTGCGGCCGGACGTGGTCAAGCGGACGAAGCTGCCGGCCCTGGAGATCGCCCGGATCGATCCACTCCTGGTTCTGCCCCACCGTTCGATGGCAGCGGCCCCCGGTTCAAGCCCGAGCCCAGGCCCGAGTCCGGCCTCAGGCTCGCGGGCCGACCCGCTCGTAGCGTCGTCCGATCAGCGACCAGGCGGGCAGCCGCCGGAGTGATTCGCTGACCGGTGCGGCCGGTCGCCCGTCACGACCCTCGATCGCCAGCAGTGAATCGGTCGCCGTGGCCTCGGCCGGCCGGGCGTCCACGATCGCCAGGTCAACCATGGCCAGGCCGGCCGCGGCGCTCCCCAGCCCATCGACGAGGGCCTGCGGAAACGCCCCGGCTTCGTATGAGGCCCGGACCTCGGCCACGGCCCGCCACCTCGGTCGGCGCAGCAGGATCCCCTGCCAGGCGGCCCCGATGGCCGGTTCGACCCGGCCGTCACCCGGACGCGGCTCGGCGGCGAGCGCCTCGCCCCGGGCCCAGCGGGCGGCCTGGTGGAGCAGGGCGTATTCGTCGAGGTCGGCATAGGCGGCGAGGGCATCGGCCGGCGAGCCGTCGCCGGCGATGGCCCTGATCGAGGGCGCGAACGCCTCGCCAAGGTCCAGGTCGATCGCCCGGACCGTCCGGTGGAAGTAGACCTGCTCGTACATGAACAGGCGGGCCGACAGGAACATCTCGAGTGCCCCCAGGCCCGACTCGTAGAGGGTCAGCCCGCGATCTCCGATGAAGGTGTACCGGCGCAGCCGCTCGACGTCCACCGGCCCGACCGCGACCCCGGTCATGTACGCATCGCGTCGGACATAGTCGAGATTGTCGACGGTGAAGACGCCCGACAGGAGAGGCTGGAGCCAGTGGACCCAGCGCGGCATCGTCGGATCAAGGAGCGCGGGTTTCGAGACGAGGAAGGCAATCCAGCGCGGGTCGATCACCTCGCCCGGCGCGAATGCGTCGCGTTCGGGGACGGCGCCCGGCGCACGGCGCAGGCCCAGGATCAGGGGCGCCAGCTCGCGTTCGATGATCAGCTGGCTGAGGTCTTCGTGGGTCAGCCGTTTCGAGCTCGAGCGACGCGGGTCGGGCGGCGACTCGAAGGCGACCAGGACGTGCTCGTCGAAGAAATGGGCGAATGGGCCATGGCCGACGTCGTGAAGCAGGCCGGCAATCCGGAGCGTCTCGACGACGAGCCCCTCGGACGGGGCAGCCTCGCCCCGGGCGGTCAGGCTTGCCCGCAGGCTTGGGTAGAGGCTGCGGGCCCAGATCCCGGCCTCGTGCATCACCCCCAGGCCGTGGGTGAAACGACTGTGCTCGGCGGTCGGGAAGACCCACCGGGCGCTCTGGAGCTGACTGATCCGACGCAGCCGCTGGAGCCACGCCGTGTCGAGCAGGTCGTCCTCGGCGCTTGTTTCGAGCGGCAGTCCGAGGCTCGTCGAATCGGCCGGGTCGAGCCGCTTGGTCAGCTCGATATAGCCGTGGATCGGATCACTGATGAGGTTGGTTGCCGCGAAGGCGTGACGGCGCATGGCCGACCGATCAGTGAACCACGAGGATGGACGTGACCCACCCGGACAGGTTGCCGGCGTTGTCCCGGGCTCTGACCCGGAGCGACCAGGTCGTGCCCCTTGGTCGGTTCGGGAAGGTGCACGACAGGGACGTGGTCGCGGCCCTGAGCATGCCCCACGTTCCGTTGTTCAGGCGTGTCTCGACGTCGTAGTTCCTGACCCCGGCGGTGTGCGTCTGGAGAATCGGGTCGTAGGCGCTCCAGCCCCAATGGACCGTCTGGCCCACCACCGATACGTTCGACAGGCTCGGAATCGGCATGCTCCGGTCGGGTCCCTCGAGGAACAGGATCGAGGCATAGGTCATCCGGTTGGCCGCCCGGTAGGTGACCCCGATGCCGACGTAGTTGAAGGTAGTGCTGGTGATCAGGGCCCAGTGGTCTGGGCTGCCCTTCCAGAGGGCATACAGGGCGGCTGCGCCGGCTGGACCGGGCGTCGCGTTCGTGTCCGCGATCGCCTCACCGCACTGGTACCAGGTGATCCGCATGACGTCGTACAGGTTGCACGGCGACCCGGCGTAGCTGGTGTGGGTCAGGATGCCGTGGGTCGCCATCCAGGCGCTCCGGGCGGTCGACCAGGCGATCAGGCGGGCGTCAAGGCGGAGGGGCTGCAGCTTGAGGGCCACCCGGTCGTGGTTGATCGAGGCCAGGATCTGGGCATCCATCGCCTCGGCCGTGGACGTGGCCTCGGCGACCGTGGGACGACTGAACCAGGCGCCGGCGAGCAGCACGACGAGCACGGCAAGCAGGCCGTGGCGCAGGACGCGGGTCCGCAAAGTCTGGGGGCTGGCGGGCACTGGACGCATAGGGTACCCGACATTCGCCGGAACGCGCTGAGCGTCAGCGATAGTGGGCCGCGGTGGCTGCGCTGATCTCGGCGATCTCGGCGCGAAGCTCGTCCGGTGCCAGGACCTCGACGGCAGCGCCCCAGCCGAGGATCCACGATCGGATCTCGACCGTGCCCGCGACCGTGGCCTGCCAGGTGAGGGAGCGGTCGTCGGCCAGGGCGGCGACCTCGGTCGGATGCCAGCGTGTCTCCTGGACCCGCCCTGCGACTGCGGCCGAGAAGCGCAGCCGGACCTCTGTCAGGGGCTGGTCGGAGATGATGTCCCAGGCCGCCGCCAGGGAGGCCTGGACCGCGCCCTCCGGGGGCGGCTCGAAGTGCTCGGCGGTGGGCGCCACGGACTCGATCCGGTCGATCTTGAACGTGCGGATCGCGCCGCGTGTCTCGTCGAAACCGATCAGGTACAGGGCTCGGGTGGTCAGCGACGGCTCGATCAGCCAGGGTCGGACGCGGGCCCGCCGGGTGCCCTTCGAGGCATCGTAGGTCCCGGCCCGGTAGCGTAGCTCCACGACCCGCCGGTCCGCCCAGGCACCGGTGAGGCTGCGGATGATCGAGCGCCGGCTGGGGTCCGCCGGGCGCAACTGCGATAGGAGATCGACCGAGTCAACGATGTGGTGAGCGAGGACCGGCGGCAGACCTTCGGCCAGCTTCTGGAAAGCGGCCCCCAGGTCCGGGTCGTATTCGTCAGCGTAGCGGGCCATCAGCCGGGCAGACAGGAAGACGGCCATTGCCTCCTCGCGGGTCAGGCTGAGGGCCGGCAGCAGGCCACCGTCGGCCAGGCCGAAGCGACCCTCCTCCGACCAGATTGGCAGGAGCAGTTCCTCCTCGATCGCCTTCAGGTCGCGGTAGACCGTCCGCTTGGACATCCCGACGGCGGCTGCGATTTCCTCGGGCGCCGCGCCTCGATCACCGCGGCCTTCGAGAAACCGGACGACCCGGTAGAAACGGGCCGTCCGATCCCGTTTCGCGCTCAACCGATCTCGTTCGTCGATGCTCACCGGATCATGTCCCTCGCCATCCTTCGTGTTCAGCGGGCCGGCGCGACGATCGAACGGAGTCGATCCCGTTCGGTCGCATCGAGCGTGACCGCGATCGTACCCACGATTCCACTCCGTCCGAGCGGAGCCGCCTCGCCACTGACCGAAGCCTGGACCTGGCCGACCTCACCGTCCGAGAAGACCCAGTAGTCGAGCTGCCCTCGCCAGTGCTCGAGTGGATCGCTGCCCACAAACCAGCTCGCCTGGGGGAAGGCAACCAGGAAGGTGGGCCCATCCGTTTCGATCCGGCAGTGGCGGGCTCGGGCGCCCTCGATGAACTCGAGGCCACGGCTCTCGGCGGTCGCGCGCAGGTCGGCGGTCAAGGCGGCTGCCAGGACCCGGCTGTCGAGCCCATCGCCGCTGACCTGGGTGATGTTGGCCGTGCCCCACGCCCCACCGGCCGCCTGGATCCAGGCCCGGCTGCCGATCCGGACGACCCCGAAGCGACCCAGGGCATGGTCCGTGGCCACGTCGGCCACCCAGCGCACGTCGGCGCCGCTCCGTTCGCCCGATAGCTGGATCTGGCCAATCGGGTGGCCGTCAATGATGGCCGACAGCTGGACGTCGAGCAGGGCGGTCGTGCCTGCCGTGATCGGCTCCGCGCAATCCGGTGGCTGGCGATTCGGGTCGGTGGGTCCAAACGGCGACGAAGCCGCCGGCCGGTCGCGCAGCGCGAGGTCGTTGGCAACCGCCACACCGCTGAACGTGGATCCCACGATGATCGTCGCGGCAATGCCCAGGAGGACCCCCCGGCCGAGCCGGGCACGTCGTGACGACTGGCTGCCGAGTGTTCGCCGGGCGACCCCGAGGCCACTGAAGATGCCCGTTGCGAGCAACGCCAGCAGCCAGGGATAGGCAACCTCGGGCGAGGGCAGGAGCGTCTGGGCGCCGCCATTGATCAGCTGGTTGAGGACGCTGCCGGTCGATGGGATGAGGAGCAGGATCGCCCCGATCCCGAGGGTCATCACCCCGATGAAGGTGCGCTCGCCCCGGACCAGGGGTGGCCAGGCGATCGCCGCGGCACCCACCGCCGTCGGCGCGATTGCGACCAGCCCGACGACGATGTCGATTGGCCCCCCCGGCCGGTAGCCCAGCAGGATGTACAGGGCGCCGAGGCTCCACAGGGCCGTCAGGGTGACGGCGGTCAGGCGAAGCTCGATCGTCCGAATGCGCACGGCAGGAGTCTAGACCGACCCGTGTCCATCCCGGTCGACCGTGCGCCTGACCAATCGGGACCAATCCTGGGTAGCTCCGTCACGACCGCCGGCCTTCGCACGTCAGGGTGGCAAACCGGACGAAGGTCGTGGTCGTGCAGGGTGATCCAGTGGTGTCCGGTCTGCTACAGGGGACTTCGAGTGGTCGTCAGAATCGACGCAAGTACTGCCCCGACCAGTACTCCGGTCCTATCGATCCGAACAGCCCGGATGGCGACAGTTGCGGACACCGGGGACGCTCCCGGAGAACGTCAACGATTGATCCGGGGAGTCACAGGCGGAACGTGGACCATGGCCGTACGTCGTCGCAGCGGGGCGCGCACAACCGGGGCTCGATCCCCGGGCGCGGACTCGTGGTCGGCGGCCGAGGCGGGCTCCGCGGGCGGGTCTGGATCCAGCACCTCCACGACCTCGAAGCCGGCCGTGGCCCAGCCGGGCCAGCTCCGGACGAATCACGACCCGGCGACCCGGGCAACCTATCGGCTCCTCCTGCTGCGGGGCCTGGCGCCTGACGAGGCGGCCAACCTGACCGCGTACCTGTGTGGGTTGCCGGTCGGCGAGGCGCGCTGGACGCTCGGCGAGATCAACCGCCTGCTGTTCCTCCGGGAACTCAGTCGGAGTGGCCGCTGGGGTCTCGACGACGACACGAGCCGTCGTCTGCACTGAACCGGGGGCGGACCGCCGCCCAGGAATCATCAAGGTCGAGTGGGCGTTCTCCTCCTTCCGCTCACTCGATCGAAGTCCGAAGCGGCGCCGAGCCTCCTCCCGGCGCCGCTTCGGCGATTCCGGGGCCAGGGAACGGGCCGCCGCGGGACGAACGAGGGGCTCGTCGTTTACACTCCGCCCGCGTTCAGTACCACACCAGGGAGCCCACCATGCGCAGAGCCTTGTTCAGCGTTGCCACCTTTGCGGCGGTGCTGCTGGCCGCCTGTACGAGCAGCGCCGCGTCCCTCGCCCCGACCGCCTCCCCATCGTCGGCGCCGGCTTCGGTCGCGCCTTCGGCTGCCTCGGTCGCTCCGGCCACCGCCAGTCCGTCGGCCAGTGCCTGCGCCGGGATCACCACCAAGACCTCGGGCAGGCTCACGATCGGTGCCGACAACCCGGCCTATCCGCCGTACTTCCAGCCCGACCCGAGCACCCCCGCGGACGCCAAGTGGGGGCTCGGCAACCCGCTCAACGGACAGGGGTTCGAGGCGGGCGTCGCCTACGCCGTGGCCAAGGCGATGGGTTTTGGCCAGGACCAGGTGGCGTGGACGCCGGTCACGTTCAACAGCGCGATCGCCCCGGGCGCCAAGGCGTTCGACATGTACCTCACCCAGGTCTCGTGGAGCGCCGACCGGACTAAGGCCGTCGACCTCAGCACTGGCTATTTCAACCTGAACCAGGCCGTGGTGGCGCTCAAGGCCAACCCGATCTCGGCGGTCACGACCGTGGCCGGCCTGAAGGACTTCAAGCTTGGCGCGCCCGTGGGCACGACGAGTTACTCGTATATCGCCGACACGATTCAGCCGACCAAGGCAGCGAGCGTCTACAACGACCTCGACGGCGCCGTGAAGGCCCTCCAGGCCAAGCAGGTCGATGGGATCGTGGTCGACCTGCCGACCGCGTTCTACATGCGTGACGCGCAGCTGACCGGCGGGACGATCGTTGGCTACCTGCCCGCGATCGGAGATCCCGAGTACTTCAGCATCTTGCTCAACAAGGGCAGCCTGCTGACGGTCTG
>JBBRIM010000070.1:0-12177 GCA_038221095.1 Candidatus Limnocylindrales bacterium | reverse complement strand
CCCCCGGTCCGGGGCGAACCGACCTATGTCGAACAGGTCCTCCGCAATCTTGTCGGCAACGCGGCCAAGTACGGCCCGGCCGGCGGGCCGATCCGCGTGGAAGGTTCGGTCGTCGGCGAGCACGTTGAGATCGTCGTGCTCGATTTGGGTCCCGGCATCCAGGACGACGACCTCGAGCGCGTCTTCGAGCTCTTCTACCGCTCCCGGGAAACGGCCTCGAGGGTCAGCGGCGCTGGGATCGGCCTGTTCGTGTGTCGCCAGCTCGTCGAGCTGATGGACGGTCGGATCTGGTGCCGGCCGCGGCCGGGCGGCGGCTCCGAGTTCGGTTTCAGCCTGCCGCTCGAGCTGGGCGACGGTGACGACTAGGCGAGGGGCAGGCGGTTGAGTCCGACGCCTCGATCGGCCGTCAGGGTTGCCCGAACCCACTCGGTCGCCGACAGCCAGGCCAGGGTCGACTCTGCGCCCTGGTTGGCATTGACCCCCAGCGCGCCGAGACCGTCGCCGCACCCGCCACGGGCCGGATCGGCGACGGCGATTCCGACCGCGTTCGAGCCGCTGAACCAGGCGTAGGCGCGCAGCATCTCGGTCAGCCAGACCGGGCTGGCCGTGATCCGCCAGGCCGCGGCGCAGGCTTCGACGAGCGCCGCCGCATCAATCGGCTGTTGGTCGAATCGCGCCGGCATGGATCCACGCCACCACCAACCACGATTGCCGACGAGGTCGAGGTGTCCGGCCGGGGCCGTCTGTGCGTCGATGAGCCAGTCCAGCGTCAACAGGCCGCGCTCGACCATCCGCGGATAGCGCAACCAGTCTCCGGCTGCGACCAATGCCTGGGCGAGAATCGCGTTCTCGTAGGTCACGACCGGCTCGGGCCACGGCCAGTCCATGTCCGTGGCCTCGAATGCATCGAACAACCGGCCGGCGAGCTCTTCCAGCACGATCCGGGCTGCCGGTGCCGGACGAGGCCCGGCCAGCGCGGCGATGCAACCCAGGATCACGTGCGCCCATGGCCGGAGCGCGTGGAGTTCGAGCGAAACCGGCAGGACCTGCTCGAGGAGCCGGCCCGCGATCATGCTCGTCGGGTCGTCGGCCGCGTCGCCGGCGATGATCCCGAGCGCCTGGACGGCACGGGCATGGGCATCAGTCGATCCGACCCGCTCGAGCCAGTTCCCATCGGCATCCCGGAAGTTTCGGAACCGGTCGGTCGCCGGTACGACGGCCTCGATCAGGAACTGGAGGCCGCGGGCCAGCGACCCGGCGACGGCCGAGCGGCCCAGGACGCGCCCATGGAGGACGTCGACGATCGCCGCCCGGGCCACGTCGTCGGTGCAGCAGCCATGGCCCGGATTGGGCGCCTGGCCATTGGCATGCTGGTAGATCCCGAACGGTCCGGTCAGTTCATCAAGGTGGATCCGGACCACGCCCGGGGGCGGGCTGCCGGCCGGGGCCGGCGGCCGGGCGGAGGGCGGCAGGTGATCGGCGATCGGCCAGACAACCGGCAGCGCCTCAGCCAAGTGACGTGACCCCACCCTCGAAGACCGGCACGCGGGGACGCACGACGGGAAGCCCTCCAGCCGCTTCCGAGGCGGCCTCCGAGATGACCTCCCGGAAGATTCGGCGATAGGCGGCGCCGACGACCGGCCAGATCATGTTCCGGCCATGCTGCCAGGCGAGCCGACGGGCTTCGTCACGGGCGATGTCGTCGGTCAGGAACCGGCCGATCTCGTGGCCCATGGCCGCGCTGTCACCGAACGGGACGAGCCGGCCGCGACCGTCCGCGAGGAGCTCCTGCGCGTAGGCGTACGGCGTTGAAACGAGGGCCTTGCCGGTGCCCAGGGCGTAAGCCAGCGTGCCGGAGGCGACCTGCTCGGCACCGGGATACGGGGTGACGAACACATCCGCAGCCCGCAGCCACCGACCGAGGGTCACCAGGTCAACGTAGGAATCGACGAAGCGAACATGCCGCCCGAGGCCAAGCTCGGCGACCAGCGCCTGGAGCGACTGGCGGTACGCCTCACCGTCCTTGCGCAGGAGTTCGGGGTGGGTCGCCCCGAGGATGACGTAGCAAGCCTTCGGCACCCGGCGCACGACCGCGGCCATCGCCCGGATCGACAGCTCGTAGCCCTTACCCGGGCTGAGCAGCCCGAAGCTCAGCACCGTTGGCCGCCCGACCAGGCCGACCAACGGCTTGATCGTCTCGGGATCGACGAACGGCAGGTCAGGAACCCCGTGTGGGACCACCCTGATCCTGGTTGGATCGATTTCATAGATGGAGGGCAGTCGGTCGGCGGCGGCGTGGGACAGGACGACGACGCGGCTCGACGATCGGCCGATCTGGCGCACGATCCGGCGTTGGTGGTCGGACGGATGGGCGAGCACGGTGTGCAGGGTCGTGACGACGGGAATCTCGAGCTGATCGAGCAGCCCGAGGACGTGCTCTCCATCAGGTCCGCCGTAGATGCCGAACTCGTGCTGGACCGACACGACGTCATAGGCGCCCCGGTTCAATCGGTTGGCCACGCCCAGATAGTCAGCCGGCCGGTCGGGCCGGAGGCGCAGTCGAACCTCAGACGGAAAGGGTCGCTTCTCGGAATCGATCGCGACAATGTCCACCTTCGCCGGCGGCCGGCTCGCGGCGACCGACCAGGACCAGGTCACACCGTCCTGCCTGGCGTCGGTGGCGGGGGTCGTCACCGCCTCGGCGAGGTCACTCGTGAAGGTGGCGATTCCGCAGTGGCGGGGCGGGTACGTGCCGATGAACGCAGCGCGCACGGGCGCCTGGACAAGGTCGCCCATGACGGGCACGGGATCGCGCAGAACAGCCAATGTTCAAACTCCAGTTGCGAACGACCCGGGCGGTGCGAGCCGTGGGTGTGATCGGCCTCCAGCATGCCCCCGTTCGGGTTGCGATCGATCACTGTGCATCCGGGAGAAGGTTGCGTTTCCATGCCGAACGCCGTTTCAGCCGGGCAGGCAATCGGGCGAGGGCTGCCACGAGAGTGAAATCCTTGGCCGCCGCTGGGTGGTCCGAATGCAAGCCGTCCAGCCTTAGATTGGGCGAGTCGCCTGAGGTTCATCCACAACCAGCCGACGACGGCAACACAGATGGAGGTTCAGCCAGATGAACGTGAAGAACACCCTTCGGGACGTCAAGACCGATACCAAGGAGGCGGTCCGCGAACTCGATGGCCACCAGCTCAAGGATGATGTCGCCAACGCCGGCGACCGGGCCCGCGACGAACTTGGCAAATTCGGTGACAAGGTCCACGACGAGGTCGACAAGGCCCGGCGGCAGCCTCCCGAGACCGCCGGCGGTGGAACCAGCCAGCGCGGCTGACCCCCCTTCTCCAGCTTCCAACACAGGACGGAACGAGCCCCAGACTCTACTATCGGTCGTACCCGACCAGCGGAGTGCAACCGAGGAGACCAGGTGGCCAACCAGCCGCTCGTGCTCGTGGCCGATGACGAGCCGCGGATCACGAAGCTCGTCGCCCTGACCCTGCACGACGAGGGCTTTCGGGTGATCACCGCCTCGGGTGGCGAGGAAGCCTTGCGCAAGGCCGAGGAAATGCGGCCGGACATCGTGCTGCTCGATATCGTCATGCATGACCTCGATGGGATCGAGGTCATGCGGCAGCTTCGGGAATGGCGGCCGGTGCCCGTGATCCTGCTCACGGCCAAGGGTGCCACGGCGGACAAGGCCCGGGGCCTCGACCTCGGGGCCGACGACTACATCGCCAAGCCGTTCCACCCGGACGAGCTGGCCGCTCGGGTGCGGGCCGTGCTGCGTCGTGCCTCAGGCATTGCGCCCGGCTTGGGGATCATCCATATCGGGGCCGTCGACGTCGACCTCGAGCGGCGCCTGGTGACCCGCCACGGGGAGCTCGTATCGCTGAGCCGGACCGAGTGGCTGCTCCTCCAGCACCTCGCCGTGAACGCCGGCAAGGTTGTCCTCCATACCGAGCTGCTGACCAAGGTCTGGGGGCCCGAATACCGCGACGATCTGCAGTACCTGCGGGTCTGGATCAGTCGCGTCCGGCGCAAGCTGGGAGCGGCGCCGGGCGATCCGGGCCCGATCACCACCTTCCAGGGGATCGGCTATGTCCTCAACGCGGATGAGCCGGGCGGGCCTCCCGCCGACAGTGCACCCGGAGGTCCCGCGGCCGGCTGATGTCCGCGGTGATGATCGAGTTCGAGGTCCTCGCCGCAGCGCCGCACGACGACGCTCGAGCGGCCGTCGAGCGAATGGGTGGTCTCGGGCCGGTGATCCTGCTCGTGGCCGCCATCGACACCCAGGGCGTCGAGTCGTATGCCGGCGATGAGCGCTTGAATGTCACGCCCATCCGATGGAGCCGCACCGGCGGTGATCGCCGGCCGAGCTCGGGCCACGTGCTCGACCAGGCGGCAGCCACACGCTTGGCGCAGATCCAGGTCGAACATGGAGCCGGCTGGCTGATCGCCTCCGAGACCACGCTCGCCGTGGCGCGCGCCTGTCCGGGTCTGCGGGTCATCTGCGTCGGACCGGCGGAAAACAGCCACGAGCCCACTCGGCCCGATCACCGGGCGCACGACCTGCTCGACGCGGTCCGCTTCATCGAGACCGCGGAGGCCTTCGCCTGATCTGGACGACGGTCCCGGCGATTGACATCGAGCGCACCGCAAGCGCACCGTAAATACGCAGACGCTGCTCACCACCGCATCCGATCGTCGGGCCGCCGCCGGTCGGATGCCCATGTTGGGGTACCCGTGACAACAGCAGACGGCTCGGAGATCTTCAGGCGGCTCGAAAGCAACCCGATCCTTACCGCGGCCGAGATGCCCGGCCCGACCAATACCGTCTTCAATCCAGGTGCTGCCCGGGTCGGCGACGAGACCCTGCTCCTCGTCCGGGTCGAGGACCTGCGCGGGATTTCCAGCCTGTTCGTGGCCCGCAGCCGCGATGGGATCGGCGGGTGGAAGGTGGACCCTGCGCCACTCCTGAGCCCGCAGCCCGATCGGCATCCCGAGGAGATCTGGGGCTGCGAGGATCCCCGGATCACCTGGCTGCCTGAGCGCAGCGAATGGGCGATCGCCTACACCGCCTACAGCCGGCGAGGCCCGCTCGTATCACTGGCGACCACCACCGACTTCCGGACGGTCGAGCGGCTCGGTCCGGCGATGCCGCCCGAGGACAAGGACGCGGCGCTCTTCCCACGCCGAATCGATGGACGCTGGGCGATGATCCATCGCCCTTCCCCACTACGCGGTGGCGCCCACATGTGGATCTCGTACTCCCCCGACCTGCGCCACTGGGGCGATCACGCCCTCCTGATCGAGGCTCGGGACGGAGCCTGGTGGGACGCCGGCAAGATCGGCCTGGGCCCGCCGCCGCTTGAAACGCCGGACGGCTGGCTGATTCTCTACCACGGCGTCCATCTCACCGGCGATGGCCCGATCTACCGGGTTGGCTTCGCCCTGCTCGACCTCGAGGACCCGACGATCGTCATCACTCGAAGCGATGAATGGGTGTTCGGGCCACGAGCTGCCTACGAACTGGCCGGCGACGTGGCCCGGGTCGTCTTCCCGTGCGGCTGGGTGCTGGACCCCGAACGAGATCAGCTGCTGCTGTACTACGGCGCGGCCGACACGAGCGTCGCCGTGGCCAGCGCCCAATTCAGCACGGTCATGGCCTACGTCAAGGCCTGTCCCCGGCCACAGCAGCGCCGCATGAGCGATCCCGGCGACGAGTCCCGGCTCCTCCCCGGCTGAGGAGCCCCGGCCTGGTCGGCCTGTCGCAAATGGCCGATCAGCCGACGGTGACCGTGATCCGGTGGTGGCCACGGGCGCCGTCGGGAGCGGGTTCACTGTGCTGATCGGTCTGGATGATGCCCGTCCCGTCGGTCGCGCGGACCTCGATGGAGTGTTGGCCCGGCGCGGCCATCCACGACAGCAGCCACTGGACCCAGGTTGCCTTCGAGATCGGCTGGCTGATCTGGGCTGGTTGCCAGGCGCCTTCGTCGATCTTCACCTCGACCCCGGTGATCCCCCGCTCGGGTGCCCAGGCCACCCCGGCCAGGTCGACCCGACCCGCCGGCAGGTTGCTGCTGCCGGCGGGCAGGTCGATCCGGGACTGGGTCAGGATCGGTCCGTCCTTGGCCCAGCCGAGGGGGATCCAGTAGCCGTTAACAGCCTCACGGGTGGTCAGCTCGATCGAAGCCAGCCACTTCGTGGCCGATACGTAGCCGTACAGGCCGGGCACGATCAGGCGGGCCGGGAAGCCGTGATCAGCCGGCAGGGGCACGCCGTTCATGCCCACCGCGATCATCGGCTCACGACCTTCGGCCATCGCCCAGTCGGTCGGGAAGCCGACCGTGAAATCGTCGACCGAACGGCCGACGATCTGGGTCGCACCGGCCTGGATGCCGGCCATGTTGAGGACGTCCTTGAGCCGGACGCCGGTCCACAACGCATTGCCGACCAGGTTGAGCCCACGCTGGTTGCCCTTGGGCACGTCATTGCTGACGCAGGCGATCGTCACGTATTGCTCGAACAGGGGCAGGGCGAGCAGCTCGTCGTACTTGAACGAGATCGGGTGATTGACCATGCCCTTGACGTCGAGCTGCCAGGCGGCAGCGTCGACCTGGGGCGTCAGGAGGGTCGTGTCGATCTTGTAGAACTGCTGATTGGGCATGACGATCGGGGTGATCCCCGGGATCGTCAACGATTGGGTCGAGGTCAGCGGCGGAACCGGGTTGAGGACCGCCGGCAATTTCGACGTGCTGACGATCCCGCTGGGATGCTGGTCATTGACCAGGGAGCGGCCGACACCCCCGGCGACGACGACTCCGCCGAGCGTCCCGGCACTCGCGATCAGGAAGCGCCGGCGGGTCCACTCCGGGCTCATCGAGGTGGCTGCCTCCGCTGCGGTGCCCGTGGCCGGGCCTCTCGCCGGTCGGACGGGCCGGCGGCGAGCCGCAACCGGTGATCCGGGCACGAGCATGAGCAGGCCGCGCAGAGTGCCCAGGGCGGCGGTCACGGCAACAATCGGAACGATGATCGCCAACGGCTTGCTGATCAGCGGTTCCTGCAACGAGGCGAAGGCGGCAATGGCCCCGAACGCGGCGAACACCCAGGCCCCCCGCTCGAACCGCCGGCCGGCCAGGATGCCGGTGAGCAGGGCAATGACCAGGGCGCCGATCAGGACGGCCAGGTTGAGGACCTGCTTGTCGTTCGTGCCGAACAGCGACACCATCAGTTCCTTGGCCCCGGACGGCTGCAACGCGATCACCATCGAGCCGACGGCCGTCACCAGCGACGGCGCGCCGTGCACCAGGCCCGCGATCAGTTCGCCGATGGCGATGGCCACGCCGCCTGCCGCGAGGCCGGCCAGGGCCCCCGGCCAGGACTCGTGCCAGAGGCGGAGCAGGCGGGACCCGGATCGAGCTTCGAGCACGCCATCGGGGCGGTTGCTTCGGTCGGCGCGGCTGGTCATGGCCATAACGCTAGCGGCTGGATGTGACAAACGCATGTCATGGTCGACTGCCCGTCACAGCATCGTCATGCGCCGATCACTAGGATGACCCGGCCATGAGTCTCGAATCGCCCCGGCCGATCCTCGTCGTCGATGATGATGCCAAGATCGTCCGGCTCGTCCGGACCTACCTCGAACGGGGCGGCCATCGGGTGACCGAGGCGGCCAACGGCCGGGCGGCCCTGGAATCGGTGGCTCGGGATCGCCCCGCGTTGATCGTCCTCGACCTGATGCTGCCCGAGATCGACGGCCTGTCCGTCGTGCGGGCGATCCGGCGAATGGCCGACACGACGCCGATCATCATCCTGTCCGCCCGGGGCACGACCGCCGACCGGATCGCCGGGCTCGGCCTGGGTGCCGATGACTACCTGCCCAAGCCGTTTTCGCCGGCCGAGCTTGTCCTGCGGGTGGAGCGGGTCCTGGCCCGGACCCGGGCCGTTGAAGGCCCCGAACGCCGCCCGGTCCCGGCCGAACCGTTCGTCCATGGCGACCTGGTCGTCGACCGGGCGCGGCACGCCGTGGAGCTCGCCGGACGGGAGGTGACCCTGACCGCGATCGAATTCCGGCTGCTCGTCACGCTGCTCGAAGCGGACGGCCGGGTCCTGACCCGGGACCAGTTGCTCGATGCCGTCTACGGCCACGATGCCGAGGCCGTCCTCGAACGAACGATCGACGTCCACGTCGGTCGCCTGCGCGACAAGCTGGACGACACCGCCGCGGAACCGCGCTTCGTGGCCACCATCCGCGGCGTCGGCTATCGCGCCACGGTGAGACCCGAGACGGGACCGGCGCCCCTGGCGGCCCGGCCGGCGAGCCGTTCCTCGTGACCGGCAGGCGGCCGCACCGGCCCGGCTGGTCGCGCGGCGTTGGTGCCCGGATCGCCCTGGCGGCCGTCCTGACGACCGGCCTGGCGGTTGCGATCGTGGCTTTCGGGGTGGTCGTTGTGGGCGGCGACGTCTTCGCCCAGCTGATGATGAAACACGGGGCCACCGCCGAAACCGCCCACGAGATGTTCGACCAGTCCATCACCGTCGTATTGATCGCGGCGATCGTCACCGCGATCACCGTCGGGGTGGTCCTGGCGGTCATCCTCGGCCGGATGCTGGCCCGGCCGCTAGCCGAGATCGGATCGGCAGCCCGCCGGATTGCCGCCGGTGACTCCGGGGTGCGGGTTCCCCGGAGCGGACCCGAGGAGATCGCCAGCCTGGCCGATTCGTTCAACCAGATGGCGGCCAGCCTCGAGGAACAGGAGCGCCTTCGGCGCGAGTTCATCGTCAATGCCGCCCACGAGCTGCGCACGCCCCTGACCAACCTGCAGGGCTACCTGGAGGGACTCCGCGATGGCGTCATCCCGGCCGAGCGGGCGACCTTCGAGTCGCTCTGGGACGAAGCCGAGCGGCTCGTTCGGCTGGCTGCCTCGCTCGATACGCTGGCTGAGGGTGACGCCGGTCGTCGCCCGAGCGCGCCGGTCGAGATCGATATCGTGGGCGCCGTACGCACGGCCGTCGAGCTGGCGACGCCCGGTCTTGAACGGGCGGGAATCAACCTCGAGGTCGAGTTGCCCGGCCGGCTGGCGGCACGGGCCGATCCCGACGCCCTGGCCCAGGTCCTTGGCAACCTCCTCCAGAACGCGACCCGCTACACGCCGCCCGACGGCCAGGTGACGATCCGGGTCGAGCGCCGGCCCGCCGACATCCTGGTCACAGTCGCCAACTCGGGTGAGGGAATCCCGGCGGGCGACCTGGCCCACGTCTTCGAACGGTTCTACCGGGTCGACAAGTCGCGCGATCGGGTTCACGGTGGGGCCGGGATCGGGCTGGCGATCGTCCAGCAGCTGGTCGAGGCGGCCGGCGGCCGGGTGGGCGTCGAGTCGGGCAACGGCACGACCCGCTTCTGGTTCGTCCTGCCGGCCTGAAGCCACCCGGCCGGCGCTCGGTGCGCCCCGACAACGGGAGCGTTACGCCGGCGCGGATCAACCCGGGAGGGGCCGTATCATGGGCGCGGTGACCAGCCCTTCACGGACCACGCTCGACGGCCCGGCCAGGCCAACGCCGGCGGCCGACCGCCGCTGCCGGTCGTGCGGGGCGTCGCTTCGCCGAACGTTCGTGGACCTGGGCATGTCGCCCCTGTGCGAGAGCTTCCTGCCGGCCGACCGGCTCGACGAGATGGAGCCGTTCTACCCCCTCGACGTCCGGATCTGCGAGGCGTGCCTGCTCGTCCAGCTGCCGGCCTATGTCGGTTCGGCCGAGATCTTTGGCGAGTACGCCTACTTCAGCTCGTTCTCCGATTCATGGGTCCGCCATGCCGGCCGCTACGTCGAGGCGATGGTCGAGCGCTATGAGCTCGGTTCCGATTCGTTCGTGATCGAGGCGGCCAGCAACGACGGCTACCTCCTCCTGCACGTCGTGGCCCGGGGTATCCGGGCGCTGGGCATCGAACCGGCCGCCAACGTGGCCCGGGCCGCCGTTGAGCGAGGCGTCCCGACGGTGGTCGAATTCCTGGGCGAGTCGAGCGCCGCCCGGATTGTCGCGGCTCACGGCCGGGCCGACCTGGTCGCCGCCAACAACGTCTTTGCCCATGTGCCCGACGTGAACGACTTCAGCCGCGGCCTGGCCGTCCTGCTCAAACCGGCCGGAACGCTCACGATCGAGATCCCCCACCTCGTCCGGCTGATCGAGAACAACCAGTTCGACACGATCTACCACGAGCACTTCTCGTACTACACCCTGTTGACGGCCGAACGGATCCTGGCCGATGCCGGGTTGCGGGTGGTGGACGTCGAGGAGCTGCCCACCCACGGCGGTTCGCTCCGCCTGTTTGCGGCGCACGTGGCCGACGATCGACCGGTCGAGGCCAGCGTGGCCGCCTTGCGCGAGCGCGAACGGGCCGGCGGCTACCACGACCTGAGCGGCTACGGCGGATTCGCCGAGCGGGTCGCTGCGACGAAGCGGGACCTGCTCGAGTTCCTGATCGATGCTCGTCGATCAGGCGCCCGGATCGCCGGCTACGGGGCGCCGGGCAAGGGCAACACCCTGCTGAACTACTGCGGAATCCGGACCGACCTGCTCGAGTTCACGGTCGATCGGAACCCGTACAAGCACGGCCGCTACACGCCGGGCACCCACATCCCGATCCTGCCACCCGGGGCCCTGGCCGAACGCCGCCCCGACTTCATCCTGATCCTGCCCTGGAACCTGCGCCGGGAGATCCTCGAGCAACTGGACTACGCCCGGGGATGGGGTGCCCGGTTCGTCGTCCCGATCCCCCGCCTCGAGGTGATCGCGTGAGCGACTCGGGCGGCAACCGGGCGGGCCATGGCCTCAAGGTGATCCTGTTCTGCGGTGGCCGCGGGATCCGCCTCCGGGAGCACTCCGAGACGCTGCCCAAGCCGATGGTCCCGATCGGCTACCGGCCGATCCTGTGGCATGTCATGCGCTACTACGCCCATTTCGGGGCGCGCGACTTCGTGCTCTGCCTGGGCTACAAGGCGGATGTGATCAAGGACTACTTCCTGCGCTACAACGAGGCCCTCTCGAACGATTTCGTGCTCAATGGCAAAGGCAACGGCTCGGCTGGGGCGGTGACCCTGCTGAACAGCGACATCGATGACTGGCGGATCAGCTTCATCGACACGGGCCTGAACGCGAACATCGGCGAACGCCTGCGGTCGGTCCGGTCGTACGTCGCCGATGACGAGATCTTCCTGGCCAACTATGGCGATGTCGTCACCGATGCTCCGCTCGACACGTTCATCGAGGACTTCCGCAAACGCGACAAGCTGGCGGCCTTCATCTCGGTCCGGCCAACGAGCTACTCGTTCCACGTCGTCCGCTTCGGTGAGGACGGGCTGGTCGCCGGCCTCGACGATGTCCGTGGGTCGGACCTCTGGATCAACGGCGGGTTCTTCATCTTCCGGCGCGAGATCTTCGACTACATGAAGCCCGGCGAGGAACTGGTCGAGGCGCCCTTCGCCCGCCTGATCGCGGCGAACCAGTTGATCAGCTACCGCTACGACGGTTTCTGGGCCCCGATGGACACGCTCAAGGATGTCCAGACGCTCGAAGCCCACTACGAGAGCGGCCGGGCGCCGTGGGCACTCTGGCAGCGCGACCGCGCGCCGGAAGGCTGAACCAGGCCGCCCCGATGCTCAACCTCAACTGGCCCGCCCCGGCCGATCGGCCCCTCCGACTCCTGGCCCTGGGCGCCCATCCCGACGACATCGAGATCGGGGCCGGCGGTACGATCGCCCGGCTGCTCGAAGAACGTCCCGACACCCAGATCCACTGGGCGGTCCTGAGTGCCACACCGGAGCGAGCGACCGAAGCCCGGGCCGGCGCAACCGCCCTGGCCGGCCCACGTGCCCGAGGCGGCGGGAGTGCCCGTGCCGGCAACCTCGAGATCGTCATCGGCGATCTGCCCGACGGCCGATTCCCGGCCCACTTCGAGCGGCTCAAGGCCGAGGTCGAGGCGCTCAAGGCGAGCCGGCCCGACCTGGTCCTTGCGCCCCGGCTCGAGGATCGCCACCAGGATCACCGGCTGCTGGCCGAGGTGACCTGGCAGACCTTCCGGGACCAGCTCGTGCTCGAGTACGAGATCCCCAAGTTCGAGGGTGATCTCGGTTCGGCCAACGTCTACGTGGCCCTGACCGAGGCCCACCTGGCGACCAA
>JBBRIM010000069.1:0-12319 GCA_038221095.1 Candidatus Limnocylindrales bacterium | reverse complement strand
ACGCGTCCCCGAGCGTCGCCGACACCGTGACCAGGCCGATCGTCGAGACGCTTGCCAGGCGCAGCCCGGCGATGACCAGTGGGATCGATAGCGGCAGTACGATCAGCCGGAACCGGTCTCGACGGCCGTAGCCCATCCCGTCGGCGGCGTCGAGCACGTCCGTCGGCGTCGCATCGAACCCGGCGACGATATTCCGGACCAGGATGACCAGGGTGTACATGATCAGTGGGATCTCGGCCGTGTAGATCGTCAGGCCGGTGATCGAGACGAGGGCAGCGAACACGGCCAGGCTCGGGATCGTGTACAGGACTCCCGCGAGGCCGCTGATCGCCGGATAGGCGGACCGGCGGGAAAGGATGATCAGGGCCAGCCCGAACGAGATCACGAAGCCAAGCAACACGGCAACGGCGGCCAGTTCAAGGTGCTGGATCGTCCGACCAAGGACGGCCCCGAGATGGCCCCCGATCCAGCTCCAGTCGATCACGACGAGCCCCGGTCTCCCGCGTCCGCCTCGCTCGGCGGCGGGTCATCGGCGGCGTGTGCGACCGGCTCACGCAGGACGGCGATGATCGCATCGGTGGTGACCAGCCCGACGAGGCGGCCACCCCGGCCCACGACGATCCCCGCCTGGACGTCCGCGTCGAGCATCATCGACAGGGCGTCCTTGAGGGTGGTTTCCGGCGACAGGAACGGCGACATCGGAATCGCCATTGACGCAGAGAGCAGCCCGTCGTCCGGGATCTCGACATCGCGCAGCCAGCCAAGGGGACGCTCCTCAGCGTCGACGAGGAGGAGGTACGGGAACGGGTCGAGGGTGGCCCGTCGGCGGGCCGTTGCGGCCGGCTCCCCGATGTGGGCGACGACTGCGGGTCGAACGTCGAGATCGCGGACGCGGGTCAACGATAGCCGCTTCAGGCCCCGATCGGCGCCCACGAAGCGGGCCACGAAGTCGGACGCGGGACTGGCCAGCAACTCGGCCGGCGTCCCGATCTGGGCCACCTTGCCACCCTGCTGGAAGACGGCGACCAGGTCGCCCATCTTGATCGCCTCGTCGATGTCGTGGGTGACGAAGAGGATCGTCTTGGCCAGGTCCTCCTGAAGGCGCAGGAATTCGTCCTGGAGGCCCTCGCGGACGATCGGATCGACCGCACCGAACGGCTCGTCCATGAGCATGATCGGCGGGTCGGCCGCGAGGGCCCGGGCGACACCAACCCGCTGGCGCTCGCCACCGGAGAGCTGGCCCGGAAAACGTCGGGCGTAGCTCGACGGGTCGAGTCCGACGAGCTGGAGCAGCTCCTCCGAGCGCGCCTTGATCCGAGCTGCCGGCCAGCCCAGCAGGCGGGGGACCGTTCCCACGTTGTCGGCGATCGTCTGGTGCGGGAACAGGCCCGTCTGCTGAATCACGTAGCCGATCCCGCGGCGCAGGTCCGTCACGTCCCGCTTGGCAGCATCCGCTCCATCGAGGAGGATCCGGCCGGAGGTCGGCTCGATCAATCGGTTGACCATCTTGAGCGAGGTGGTCTTGCCACAGCCCGAGGGCCCGACGAGGACGCAGATCTTGCCCGCGGGGATGACCAGGGACAGGTCGTTGACGGCACCCGGCGCACCCGGCCTGCTCGCTCTTGCCGGGGCAGGCCCGTACACCTTGCTGACGTGGTCGAACTCGACCGTCGCCGCTCGACCGCGAATCGTGTCCATGGCGGTACGACCTCTACAGCGCCCGGCTCATACCCGACTAGGCGAGGAGCGGTTTGACCTCGCCGATGAAGCGTTCGAGGGTCTCGTAGTCATACGGTGCGGGCTGCTCGGAGATCACCGTCTTGAAGCCGAGTTCGACGTACGGCCGGAGGCGGTCGGCGATCTGTTCCGGCGTCCCATTCCAGAAGGTGTCGTCATCGGCGATGTCCGCCAAGGGCGTCTGGTTGTGGTCGAGTGCCGCGTGCATCACTCGCTCGGCCTCGGCCTGGGTGTCGCGGATCGTGAGCTTCACGCCAAGCGTGAACTCGATCTCCGAGATGTCCCGCCCGACGGCATCGCAATGAGCGCGCAGGACGTCGACCTTGTGGGCCATGAAGTCGAGGGATCCCATTGCGTTCCAGATGTCGGCGTAGCGGGCGACCGTCCGGAGGGTCTTCTTCTCACCACTCCCGCCGATCATGATCGGCAGGTGCTCCTGGATCGGGACCGGGTGGTGGCGCAGGTCGTTGAAGTTGTAGTGTCCGCCCGGCTCGGAGGTCACGCTCTTGCCGTCCAGCACGCCCCGGATGCCGGCCACGCTCTCATCGAGCCAGTCCAGGCGTTGGCCGAAGCCGGTTCCGAAGTCGATTCCGTGGGCCGTGTGTTCGGGCTCCATCCAGGCGCCGCCGATCCCGAGGATCGCCCGGCCGTTGCTGATGTGATCGAGGGTGGCGGCAGTCTTCGCGACGAGGCCTGGGTTGCGAAAGGTGTTGGCCCCGACGAGCAGGCCAAGGCGAAGCTTCCTGGTTGCCATCGCCCAGGCGGCCAGCGTTGTCCAGCCCTCGAAGATCGGCTGATACGGGTCACCGAAGATCGCGTAGAGGTGGTCCCACGCCCAGATGTGGTCGTAGCCCAGATCCTCGATCCTGGTGGCCGCGCTGAGCAGATCCGGCCAGCTCGTGGCCTGGCTCCAGGGCAGGATTCCGAGCTTGAGGTTGGGCATTGGACGTCTTCTCCGATGGCGGCGTGGCCTTGGTCGAGTGGGCTTCGGCTGGCTGGTGGGGGGCCACCAAGTATCGCCGATTCGGTCGCGGTGCTCCCGCTCGTTCGCGGTTGTCCCAGATGTCGCTGGCAGGCGCACTCAAGGGGAGTTCGGCGCGGGTCAGGACCCTGCGGGCGGTTGCCCTGCTTGGGCCGAGCTCAGAAGTAGTGTGCCGTCCTGTTCCGAGGCCTCAAGTACGACACAAGGCGTTTGCCAGCGACATTTGAGAACATCGGCGCCGGACGGCCTGGCGGCGCCGGACGGCCTGGCGCCGCGGGCCGGCCGCCGAACGGCACCGGCCGCTCTGGGGCCGCGTCCGAGGCCGCCGCAAGATCCCGCTCAGTGGCCGGATCGAGCTCGGGCGGCTGTGGTCGGTTCATCGCGGCTGTGGTCGGCCCATTGCGGCTGTGGTCCCGGACCGCCGGTCAGGCGTTATCGAGTTCGCGGGAGATAGCCCGCAGGATGAACCGGGCGGCTTCCGCGCTCTTGCCGCCGAGTTTCTGACCGTCGTCCTGCTCGAGTGCCCGGCCAAGGTCACCGAGCATCTGGTCGAGGGTTGCCGTCCGCTGGAGCGTCCCGGCTGCGATCGCCGCCTCGAGCCCGGCCTCTGCCGCGCGGGCATTGTCGACGGCGTGGCCCTTCGCCTCGAGGGCAGCCCGAAACGTGCTTCGTGCCGCCTCGGCGGCCGGACCGGTGCTGGGCATGCTCAGCGATTCCTCCCGATCGAGGGCAGGTCGACCGGTCGACCCGTGTCCGGATTGATCAGTTCGCCGGCGTCATCCCGGGCGGTCCCGGCGGGCTCCTCCGTGGGCAGCCCGGCCTCCGCCCGGACTGCCGCCGTGGCCGCTGCCAGCTGGCTGCGCCAGTCGCTCTCGAGGATGCTCATCTCGACTTCGTCCCACCAGCGGTTGTCGCGCCGGATCGCTTCCCGGGCGCGGCCCTCAATCACGAACCCGGCTCGCCGATAGGCCCGGATCGCCCGTTCGTTGAAGGCGAAGACACTGAGTCCGATCCGGTGGAGCCGGAGACGCTCGAAGGCGTGCTCGAGCATCAGTCGAGTCGCTTCGGTTCCGAACCCTTTGCCCCAGGCATCCTTCTCGCCGATCGTGATGTGGAACAGGGCGGAGCCATTCTCGCCGTCGAGCTGACTGAAGGCACACGTCCCGAGGAGTCGATCGCTCGCCCGTTCGTGGATCGCCATCGCCAGCGAATCCGTGCCCAGGACCCGGGACTGGAAGAAGCGTTCGATCTCGGGCCGGGCCATTGGCCCTTCCTGGTAACGGGTGAGCCGGGAGACCTCGGAATCGGCATACCAACGCATGAAGGCCGCGAGGTTGCCCGAGACGTGCCGCTTCAGGATGACGCGGTCGCCTACCAGACGGTCCGGGAACCAACTACGGTGGAGCATCGAGGCGGACGGTATACCATCCCCGCCATGCGCCGCTGGAGCGAGGTCGCCGAGCGGGTCTCGGCCACGACCCGGACCTCCATCAAAACCCACCTGCTGGCCGCCTATCTTCGGACGCTCGATCCGGTCGAGCTCCCGATCGCCACCGTCTTCTTCGCCGGTCGCCCGTTCGCCGAGGTCGAGGGCCGGACGACCGGTCTGGGCTGGGCCACGATCTCGGCCGCGGTTGGAGGCCTGGCCGACCTGCCCGCCGGTGCCCTGGCCGACGCGTACGATCGATCGTCCGACCTCGGCCTCGCCGTCGCCGACGTCCTGGAACAGGTGCTCGAGGTCCGCCGCAACCAGCGCCCGACCGAGCCCGAAGCCGAGCCCGAGCCCGAACCACCCAGCCTGGCCGAGGTCGCCGCCGCCTACGCGGACATCGAGGTGGCCGTCGGCTCAGCTGCCAAGGTCGAGCACTTCTCGCGCTTGCTCGCCCGGTGCGAACCGCTGACCGCCCGTTACGTGGTCAAGATCCTGACCGGCGAATTGCGGATCGGGCTGGGCGAGGGTCTGCTCGAGGCGGCTCTCGCCGAAGCGTTCGATCGCCCGATCGGGGCCGTCAAGCGGGCCGGCATGCTCACCGGCGACGTCGGCCGGACGGCCCTGCTCGCCCGCGAAGGCCGTCTCGAGAGTGCCGTCATTGCGCTGTTCCATCCGCTCAAGTTCATGCTCGCGTCGCCGGCCGAGAACGCGACCGAGATCATCGGGCGGCTCGGGCCGACGGCCTGGGTCGAAGACAAGTACGACGGGATCCGGGCCCAGCTCCACCGGGCCGGTTCCGAGGTGCGCCTGTACAGCCGCGACCTGCACGACATCACCGGCCAGTTTCCGGAGGTGGTGGATGGGGCCCGGGACCTGGCCTGGACGGGGATTCTCGACGGCGAGCTCCTGGCCTGGCGCGACGGCACCGTGATGCCCTTCGTCGCGCTCCAGAAACGGCTCGGTCGGAAGGCGCCGTCCGCCGCAATACGGGCCGAGGTGCCGGTCGTATACGTGGCCTTCGACCTGCTCGCCATGGCCGATCCGGGAGCGGCGCTCGAGCAGCCCCTGGCCGAGCCGCTCCTCGATCGACCTCTCTCGGAGCGCCGCGCCCGGCTCGAGGCCCTTGATCTGCCGCTGGCTGCGGCCGGCGGATCGTTCGCCCTGTCGCACCTCGTCTCGGTCGATTCGGCCGAGGCCCTGGAGCGCGCGTTTGACAGTGCTCGATTGCGGCGTAACGACGGGCTGATGGTCAAGGACCCGGCCAGTGCCTACTCGCCCGGCCGGCGTGGCCTCGGCTGGTTGAAGATGAAGAAGGCACTGGCCACGCTCGACTGCGTCGTCGTGGGCGTGGAGCTCGGTCACGGCAAGCGTCACGGTGTCCTGTCCGACTACACCTTTGCCGTCCGGGACGAGGCAACCGACCGGCTGGTCACGATCGGCAAGGCCTACACTGGCCTGACCGACGCCGAGATCGCTGCGATGACCGCCTGGTTCGAGGCCCACACGCTCGCCCGCTATGGGCGCTACCGGACCGTCGAGCCGACCGTCGTGGTGGAAGTCGCCTTCGACGTGATCGTTCGATCGAACCGGCACAACTCGGGCTTCTCGCTGCGTTTCCCGCGGATTGCCCGGCTGCGGCCCGACAAGGGTGCCGCCGAGATCGACACGACGGCCTCTGTCGAGGCCGTCTGGAGCGGCCTGCAGCATGGCGCGGAGCATCTCATCACGGCCGGTCACGAGGCGCCCGGATTGGCTGGATTGCACCGTCGATCGGCAGATTAGGTTCGGTCCGGGGGACTGGTCCGGGCCGGGTCGGAGGGCTATCCTGTCGGCGTGTTCAACCAGATCGCCCTTCAGCCACTCGACCTGACCCTGTACACCGACTCGTTCATCATCCGGGGCGCGATCATGACCCGCTACAAGCGGATCACCGACGTCCTGAACGACCCTGAGCAGCACTTCGTCGTGATGACCAACGCCACGGTCGATGAATATGGGTCACGCGAGGCGGCCGTCCACACCGAGTTTGCCCAGGTCAACCTGGCGACCGTCCTCTTCGCGATCTCGAACCTGGCGGTCGACCCGACCCCGGAGCTGCGCACGATCAAGGTGCCCGAGACGGCCCTGATCTCGATCCCACCGTTCAGGATCAGCGGCCGGATCCACCTCTTGCCGGAGCGTGACCTGGGCCAGGCGCTGGGCGAACTCGACGCCCGCTTCCTGCCGGTGACCGAGGCAACCTTCTGGTCCGATACGGTGGGCGAGGCCCATCAGACGACGCCCCTGCTCGCCTTCAACCAGGCGCGGGCCCAGGTGATGGCCCCCTTCCACGTGGTCGATCCCTGGGCGGACCTGACGCCCTAGCGATCGACCGGCAGGTCCAGCCGGTCACCCCATTCTGACCAGCCCCCGTCGTAGACCCCGACGTCGTCGTAGCCGGCCAGGGTGAGCAGGAAGGCAAGTTTCGCGGCGGCCACGCCCGAGCCGTCATAGCAGACGATTCGGCGGCCCCGGACCACGTTCGCCTTGAACAGCAGGTCGCGCAATCGATCGGCGGGCTGGAACCGGCCGCTGCCCGCCTGGGTGAGGCCGGCAACCGGCAGGTTGAGCGCGCCCGGGATATGCCCCAGCCGGCGGGTATTGCCCTCGAAGCCGTGGTACTCGGCCGTCGCCCGGGCATCGACCAGGAGGACCCCGGCGGCACCCAGCAGAGCCAGTACATCGGGCGTCGTCAGGCGCAGGCGCGGCCGGACCGTCGGGCTGAACCGGCCGGGCAGCGGTGGGAGGACGGCGTTCGAGACCTCACCGCCGCCTTCGGTCCAGGCCCGGAAGCCACCGTCGAGGATTTTCACGGCGTCGAGGCCGTAGACTCGCAGGCCCCACCACACCCGGGCGGCGTACAGGCTGGCCACGTCGTCGTAGAGGACGACGGTTGTGCCGGCCCCGACCCCGGCTCGACCAATTGCCGCCGCGATCCGGTCGGCGTCGGCCAGCAGGAGAACCCCGGACGCATCGTCGCGATCGGTCAGTTCGGCGACCCAGTCCAGGTAGGCTGCGCCGGGCACGTGGCCGGCGCCGTGGACGGCCCGCCCGGAGCCGTCCGGCCGCCAGCGGACGTCGATCACCCGGAGATCCGGACGGCCGAGGTTGTCGGCCAGCCAGTCGGTCGTGGCGACGAGCTCGGGGCGGGGGTAACCAGCCATGCACCCATATCATAGGGACCGTGGTACGCCCCCTGACTGCCGAGGCCGACAAGGTCGCCGCCATGCGCCTCGCGCTGCCGGCCACGTCCGCCGGGATCTACCTGAATGCGGGCTCCTGCGGTCCGCTGCCGGCTGAGTCCGCGGCAGCAATGGCCGAGCTGGCCGACTGGGAACTGCGCCTTGGCCGAGCCGGCCCCGACACGCATCTCGACGTCCTCCAGCGGATGGAGGAGGCGCGCGCCTCGATTGGCGCGATCATCGGCGCCGATATTCGCGACATTGCCCTGACCCATGCTGTTAGCGAAGCGCTCAACGTGGCCGCCTGGGGGATCGACTGGCAGCCCGGTGATCGGGCGGTGACGGCGCGTCGTTTCGAGCACGCCGGCGGATTGAGCCCGCTCTACGCGGTCCGCGACCGGTTCGGGATCGAACTCGACCTGGTGGATATTGGCAGTGGCGGTGACGACGACCGGGTGCTCGCCGAACTCGACACCGCGATTCAGCCGGGCACCCGCCTCGTGAGCCTGTCGCATGTCTCGCATGCGACCGGCGCGGTCCTGCCGATCGCCCGGATCGCCGAGCTCGCCCACGACCGCGGTGCGCTCATCGCCGTGGACGGTGCCCAGGCCGTGGGGGCGATTCCGGTGGACGTCGCGGCCCTCGGTGTGGATCTGTACGGGATCGCCGGCCAGAAATGGCTGCTCGGGCCGGAGGGAACGGGGGCCCTCTACGTCGCCCCGGCCGCCCTCGGCCGGGTCCGGATGACCTACGCGTCGTACTGGTCGTATGAGCAGCAGGATCTCAGCGGGCTGGCCCGGCCGTGGCCGACGGCACGGCGCTTCGAAGGTACGAGCGGAATCAACCACGGGCTCGTGGTTGGCCTCGCCCGGAGCTGCGGCTGGCTGTCGATGTACGTCGGGATCGAGTGGGCACTCCGGCGGATGGCGGACCTGGCCCGGTCCACCGCCGAGCGGTTGGCCGCGACGCCGGGCGTCAGCCTGATCACGCCCCTCGACGCGATGGCCGCCCTGGTCACGTTCCGGGTCGCCGGCTGGTCGGCCGAGGCGATCCTCGACGAGCTGGGCGCCCGGATCTTCGTGATCGGACGGGCGATCCCTGAGATCGACGCCGTCCGCCTGTCAGTCGGCTGGTTCAACACCGAGGACGAGCTGGATCGCGTCCTCGACCTGGTCGCCGAGCTGGCGGCACACACCCCCGACTCGATGCCGCCGCGCCGAACGTTGCTGGTCCTCGACGGCGGATGACCCTCAACGGGCCAGGCGGGCCGGTCCGGCGGCCGTCGGAGGTCGAGATCCGCTGGCGCCAGTTCCGCAATCCCCCTCGGCCGATTCTCCGGGCCGTGCTCAGCTCGCTGAGCGTGGCCGTGATCCTGGGCCTGGCCTATCTCGTCTACGACTTGGCCCTCAGCCGGGGCGCTGCCCTGCCCGGAGGTGATCTGCGCACGCTGGCCGTCAGCCTGTACCTCCTGATCGTGCTGGTCTCGGGCAGCGTCGTCACCTACCTCGTGGTTCCCCAGCCGGCCGGCTCCGGGAGCCTGCGCCGGCGCAGCCCGTGGAGCGCGGCGCTCGGCCTGTTCGCAGCAGTCCCGATTGCCTACCTCGTGCTCGTCGTCGAGGCCCAGGTTCTCCGGCCACTGCTGAACTGACCGTCAGCCCGGCCTGGGTCCGCCCTGGCTCGCGATCAGTCCGGGAAAACAGTGGTGCCTGAGCGCACCAAGATGCACCCTTCCGACCACGAACCGAAGTAGTCCTTTTGTACCCTTCCCCACAATCCTGCCGTGATTATCATCCGGGGCGGATCACAGTTCTGGGATCTACGCGTCGAGGTTCTTCGTGTCCGACGAGCAGCACATCGCCCTGCCCCACCTGTACGGCGGGCCGGCCTACTCGCGCCCGCCCCGCCCGGTGGCCGAGATTCCACGCCCATTCGATCCCGACGAACTGCCCCTCGAGGCCGAGCGAACCGAGCAGGACGCAGCTCTCGTCGCCCAGCTGACGGGCACCGAGTGGGTTCCGACGGCTGCGCCGAAGGGCCGCCGATCGAAACCAGGCCGGGGCCGGGCGGCCAAGACGGCCAAGGCCCAGCCGGCCGGTTCCGCTCCGGCGGCTGGGGCGACCCAGGCAACCGGCACCGGCGGCCTGCAGGGCCGGCCGTTTCGCCTGCGTGGCCTCGGCCGTATCCTGCGGGGCGACCACAAGTAGGATCGCCTGCCCGCGATCGCGACGAGCCCTAGACATTTCGACCCGGACGTGGCGCAATGGCCCTGATGCGTCCCTCGGATCCAGAGCACGCCCTGCGGATCGGCCAGGCGGCCGAGTTGCTTGGCGTGGGAATCGACACCATCCGGCGCTGGGAGGCCGACCACAAGTTGCGGGTAATCCGCACGGCCGGCGGCCAGCGGATCGTTCCGATCCTCGAGGTCAGCCGACTCCTCGCGGAGCGGCGCCGGGGAACGATCGATCGACCGATCGTGGCCCAGTCGGCCCGCAATCGTTTCGTGGGGATCGTGACCCGGGTGGAGCGAGACGGCGTCGCGGCGGTCGTCGAAGTCCTGGCCGGCCCGCATCGACTGGTGAGCCTGATGACCGCCGAGGCAGTCGACGAGCTCGACATCAGCATCGGCCTCGAGGTGGTCTGCGTCGTGAAATCCACCAACGTGATCGTCGAGATCCCACGCTAGGGCGATCGCCGGAGCGCGGCTCGGCCAGTGCTACGATGCCGATGGGGGAGTAGCTCAACGGTTAGAGCGGCGGGCTTATATCCCGCTGGTTCCAGGTTCGAATCCTGGCTCCCCTACCAGCCCGTGATCAGGCGGCAGCAGATCGAATGCGCTCGAGGACCTGGCTGCGCCGGCCGCTCGAGAAGGTGCGGTGGGGCGGCAGGGCGGCCAGGAACGCCGGGATCCGGCCGCGTCGGACGACAGCGGTCGTCGCGCTGCGAGTCACCGAGTCATCGTCGGCGATCACGGCGGCGTAGACCTTGATCACGAAGCCGTGCTCGTCCGAGATGAGCCAGCGCCTGACCGCGTCCGCGTCACGGGCCGTCCGGTCGAGCGGGCTTTCGATCGCGATCCACTGGTCACCCCCGACGCGAGCTTCCCAGCGGCCGTCCACCTGGCGCGCCTGCCCGTGTGGCGGCAGCCGGCCCAGGACCACGATCCCGTGCGGGCCGACCACGAGGGTCGAAATGTGGCGCCCTCCGGGCAGGACCAGGTCGCGCACGGCAACATACTCGCCGCCGAGGCTCGGACCGAGGCCGGCCAGCAGGTCCGGCCGCTTCGCCAACGGGTTCCGGAATTCAGTGAAGTCCAGGATTCGATGTGTTCCGAGAAGCAGGCAGCTCGCCGGCATGGCGAGGGCGACGAGCCAGCCGAAGGCCAGGAAGGACGTCTCGTGGGCGAACTCACGGCCGCGGGCCGCGAAGATATCGACGAACGGAGTCGCCAGGGTCAGGTATGCGAGCGAGAATCCGCAGACGACGTAGAGCACGCCGATCAGGCGGGCAACCGCCAGCGCTCGTGGGGTCGGGCGGCGGCGACCGTGGGCCTGAATGACCTCCATCCCGGGATCCTCCCCGACGTCGGCCCGGGGCGCCATCACCAGTTCGGGCTAGACGACACCCGCCAGCCTGACCAGCCGCCCGTCCGGACCGCCCCGGACCAACCGGCGGTGGTGCCATCGGGCACCACCGCCCGCCCTCGGATCGGCGGGATGGTTCCCTGCTGCACCGCGGCCCCCTAGAATTCGGCGCATGGCGGCCAGGTTCACGAGCGCGCGCTTGGTGGGGCGAGAGCGCGAGCTCGCCCACCTCGCGATCGCCCTGGAGGCAACCGCCGAGGGCCGTTCGACCACCCTGCTCATCGCCGGGGCCGGTGGAGTCGGGATTTCCCGCCTGTTGGCCGAGACGCGTCAACGGCTGGCCGGTCTACCCGAGCCGTTCGAGGTGATTCGCTGCCGGGCCCGGGCTGGACGCTCGGGCGACCCATATGCTCCGGTCAGCCTGGCCCTGGCCCGGCTCCTCGACCGCATCCCCGACGCCGACCTGCCGGGCCTGGTCGAGACGGGCGCGGAGGAGCTTGTCCGGCTGATGCCCGGCCTTCAGGCCAGGCTGTCGGCCCACGGACTGCTGCCTGCCCGGCGAACAACGATCGCGCCTGAACGTCGGCAGACCCGGATGCTCGAGGCGATCCTCGGCCTCCTCACCCGCCTGGGCGAGCACCGTCCCGTGCTTCTCGCCCTTGAGGATCTCCACGATGCCGATGCCGGGACGCGGGCCCTGGCCGCATTCCTGGCCCGCGTCTCCCGGCCCGGTCGGCTGTGCGTGATCGCCACGTATCAACCCGACGAGTTGACCCGCCGCCACCCACTCCAGGACACCCTGACCGCAATGGCCGATGCGGCCCGACCGCCCGAGCGGCTGCAGCTCGAGCCACTCCGGCGCGATGAACTCGCCCGGCTGATCGAGGCGATCGAGGGGGAGCGGCCGTCGGCCTCAGTCCTCCTCCTCGTGTCAGAGCGATCACGCGGCAATCCCCTGGTCGCGGAGGAGCTCCTGGCGGCTCGCCGGGAACTGGCCGGCGGATCGCTGACCGGCTCGCTCGACGAACTGGTGGTGGCCCGCCTGGCCGCCCGCTCGACCGAATGCCGCCGGGTGCTTCGGCTGCTTGCCCCGGCCGGCGAGCCGCTCACGCTCGAGCAGCTCGCCACCGCCTCGCTCGCCTTCGAGCGCGAGGCCGACCGACCAGCGCCGCGCTCGAGCTCGTCGCCCAGGCGGGGCGGCGGCATCCTCGAGGCAGACCTTGGCCACGGTCTCGCCGAGGCACTCGAGCACGGCTTTGCCCACGTCGAGGCGCTCGACGGCGCGGGACCGATCGATGACGCAGGTGTGGCGGCCCTGCCGGCGGAGGCGATGGTCGGGATTCGCCATGAGCTCATCAGCCGTTCG
>JBBRIM010000068.1:0-12338 GCA_038221095.1 Candidatus Limnocylindrales bacterium | reverse complement strand
CGATCGCACGAAGAAGAGGTACGGGCTGGTGTTGATCTTGCGCAGGTCCCGGTACAGCCCGATCCCGTCGACCGTGCGCCCATCCGGCGCGGCCGGCAGCTCAAACGACGGGCGGCGGGCCAGGACTACCTGGATCGCCTCGCCGGCGGCGATCGCGTCCTTGGCCACCTGGACCGCATGGATGTACTGGTCCCGGCCGAGGCTGGTTGCGGCCGTCTCGTAGTTGAGGGCACTGGACGTCCCCTCGACCGGCCCGGATGGGCGCAGGCCCGTCCCGGCCAGCTCGCCGGCCGACGGGCGGGACGTCCGGTCGAGCGCCTCGAAGATCGCCCGCTCGGCGATCCGGTAGCGACCCTCGAGATCGGCCACGTCGGTGTGGAGCGAGGCGATCGCGCTGATCGTGTGGGTCAGGTGGTCGAAGACGATGACCAGGTCGGACTCGAGGAAGACGGCCGCCGGGACACCGACTGGATCTGCGCTGGGCTGGGGCACGCTCGGCTCGAACGAACTGACCGCGTCGTAGGCCAGGGCTCCGACTGCTCCGCCGGTGAAACGGGGCATCCCCTCGAGCGGGAGCACTTTGCGCCGGGGCAGGAAGGCGCGCAGTGTCGCGAGCGGATCAACCGACTCCGAGCTGCTCGTGGGCAGATCGGGATGGAACCGGTCAACGCTCAGCGGGCGATCCTGGATCGTCGCCCGATCGCCGCGCACTTCAAGGACACGCCGGGGACCAACGCCCAGGAAGCTGTACCTGCCCAGGCGTTCTCCGCCTTCGACCGATTCGAGGAGGTAGGCCGGGCCGCCATCATCGAGGCGCAGGAAAGCACCGATCGGCGTCTCGAGATCCGCGTCCCGGGTTGCCCGCAGGAGCACGGTGTCGGCGCTGCCGGCCAGGCGCTTCGCCTCGGTCAGGCTGAGCGGGTCGGTGATGCTCATGGCTGCTGCGGGTTCCTCCGAAGGTGCCGGCCTTGTCTCGTGGCCAGAATCAATACGACCTCTCGTCACCGGGACGAAAGGTCGAACCTTCCGCGGTACCACCCGCCTTCGGCAATCCTGCCGCACTCTGACCGACGGAGCTCCGGACCAGGGTCCGGGTCTGCCCGATCGGCGCTGCCCGCTATCGCTGGCGCTCTGCGCCGGAGCCTACTGGGCGAGACGCCTGGCCTCGCCGTTCGGTCCGAAGGCTCCCGGGTCCATTTCTCCGCTGTCGCCGTCCCGGTTTCCACCAACCACCGGGTCTCTGTGCCGACGCGCAACGGGTACTCGTCCCGATCATCGCCCGTTCTTCGTGATGTCCGGGGAGTTTAGCGGCGTCCGCAGAAGGACGTCAAGGACCTCGAAACAGGGCAGTTGAGCAGCGTCGCCGGGGGCGACGAGTGGCACAAGGCTCTCTCCCCGGATCGCTCGGGGCGTCTCCCTGACCGGTGCCTGAACGGGCGGCTGGGACCAACCACCCATCGGTACTGTTGACCCTGGGGACGGTTGGCGAATAGGCTGAGCCAGGACCCTACATCGTTCGCTGAATCTGACCGAAAGGAGGTGAACTCTATGACCCGCTTCTACGCCTGGTACCACAACCTTTCATCCGAAACGGTCGTTGCCGTCCTGCGCACCCGGCGCTTCTTTACCGCCGGCCAGGGACTCGCGGAATACGCACTCATCCTCGCCCTGATCGCGATTGTTGCAATCATTGCCCTGATCTTTCTCGGCGGACAGGTATCGAAGATCCTGAGCACGGTCGGAAAGAGCATCTGACGCTCCTGACCGATTGTTCCTGACGGGCGCCGGCAACGGCGCCCGTTTCGATTCCCCCGGGTCCAGGGTCAGCCCCGGCGACCGCGCCGGAACGGGCGGCTGGGCGTGCGCAGGATCAGGAGCAGGCCGATGTTGATGCCGACGAGGAAGAACACGAGCAGGGGCAGGCCGGCTCCGAGGCCGCTCGAGTTCGCGTCGGTCAGGGTGTCGGTGGCCGGAGCCGTCGTGCGCGGGGTGGCGGTCGCCCCGAGGATACCGCCCGAGGAACTCGGCGAGGCACCCGGTGTGCCGTTGGAGGACGGGGACGGACTTGTCGACGGACCGGGCGTGTCGGCCGACGAAGGCAGCACACTGGCCGACGGAGCCGGGGTGTCGTTCGAGGACGGGGAGGGCGAAGCGCAATCCGGCACGACCGTGGCGTGGATGATCGAGCCATCCGAGAATACGATCTGGTAGGTCGCCGGCGGAACCACGTAGGTGCCGTTGATCGAGGTCGACTTGTTCGGCGGCGCGATCGTGATCGGACCTGGGGTCAGCGTTGCCGACACTCCCTTGGGTACATTCCCAATCGTGATGTGATCGCAGGTGCCAGTGGCCGTGTGGCCAAGCGTCGGTGCGACCATCAACGCGACGAGGACAAGCGCGGCGATCATGCCGCCGACGAGCCTTCTCATGATGGGACCCTCTGTCTCGGTCTTCGCCGCGCAGGGGCACGGCTGCGAAGTCGTGTGCTGATCGTACTCGGGTCGGCCGCCGAAGGTACCGCTCCTGCGTCGCGGGCATCGTCCCTAGTCGGGGCGTCGGCGGTTCACGACCAGCAGCCCCAGTCCGACGAGCAGGATCGCTGCACTGCCGAGCGCCGTGACCTGAACCGCGACAACGAAGCTGTAACGACGGCCCGGCACGGCCAGGGCAACCGACTCGTAGTGGGCGTCGATCCAGGTACCGTCCGGACCTCCATCGGTCTGTGGTGCGGCGGCCATCACCGAGTTCTGGTCGACGATCTCGCCACTGGCCCGATCGCGATACTCCTGGTCGAACACGATGTCCGTCGAGTAGGTGGCCGACGTGGCCGGGAGCCACTCGGCCAGCGAGCGCTCCCAGCGCATCACCCCGACCCCAAAGCCACTGAGTGCGACCAGGGTCAGGGCCAGGGTGACGATCAGGGCGGGCAGCTGCCGTCCGAGCACGGCTCCGGCGACAACGGCGATTGCATACGTCAGCAGGCCGAACAGGACGAGAACGGGTCCCCGGATGCCGCTGTCATTGAACGATGACCACGGATCGACGTGCGGTTGGCGGGCATGCTCGAGGAACTCGGCCGCGAATGCCGGCAGCGACAGGACCACGCCCAGGATCGCCGCGAGCAGGAGCGCGCGGGTGAGATACCAGCGCCGGCGCGACCGGCCCATGGTCCAGGCCAGCGACGCCGTCCCCGCCTCAAGCTCGCGGCCGACCACGGCGACGCCGACCAGGATGCCGGCCAGGACGGGCAAGGCGGCCCCCAATGCGAGCACCAGCGTCGCCCGCTGATCGACCTCGTAGAACGCCTGTTGCTTCAGCTGGCAGGCGTCGTCGGACAGGGTCCCGGTCACCGGGCCCACTGGCTGGGCCTGGAATCCCCCCTGGACGGACTGGTTGAAGTCGCACTCTTTGGGCAGGGCGACCGCGTCCAGCTGGGCCGTCACCAGGAGCTCACCACCCGCCAGCACGAGGCAGGCAAGCGTGATCGCGACCAGCTCGAAGCGATATGTCTTGACCAGGAGCCGAAGCTTGGTGAGCATCAGGCGACCGGGCTCTGTGATCGGGCCCGGGGTACCCGGCTGGCGGCGAGCTGGCCAAGGATCACTTCCTCGAGCGTCGCTGCCCGCAGTGCCGGATCGACCGCGGCATCGCGGGGTACCAGCCAGAGCGCGAGACGCTCGCCCAGCGGGCCGGGAAACGCGCCCACGGGTTGAGCGCCAGGTGTTGTCGGGACCACATCGGCGGCCGCCACCCGGTGGGTCGCAAGCGCCTCGCCGATCGATTCATCGAGGATCTTGCGTCCAACGCCCAGGACCACGATCCGGTCGCAGGCCTGCTCGATATCGGTGATCACGTGCGACGACAGGACCGCCGTGGCCCCGTCGGCCCGAACGGCATCGACGAGGACGTGCAGGAACTCCCGCCGAGCGAGGGGATCCAGGCTGGCCAGGGGTTCGTCGAGGATGAACACCCGGGCACGGGTGCCGAGGGCCAGGGCCAGCATCACCTGGGCCTGTTGTCCCCCCGACAGCGTGCGGGTGTCCTGGTCGAGCGGGATGGCCAGCTCGTCCAGGCGTCGTTCGGCGAGTCCACGATCGAAGCCCGCTCGAAGCGTCCCGGCGAGGGCGACGTGGTCGGCGACCGTGAGGCCTCGATAGAGGGCCGGCTTCTGCGAGACGTAGCCGATCTGGTCGAGGGCCGCCGGTTTGTCCTGCCACGGATTGATCCCGAAGACGGCGACCGAACCACTGCTCGGCCGCTCGAAGCCGACCCACGCCTTCATCAGGGTCGATTTGCCGGCGCCGTTCGGCCCGACAAGGGCACAGATACTGCCGACCGGGATGTCGAGGTCGATCCCGTCGAGGGCGCGGACACCGCCGCGAAACCGTTTGGCGACGGCGCGGGCCTGCAAGGCGACGACTCGATCGTCGGGCGCGGCGCTCAGGTGTGACTGGTCCACGCCCATCCCCTCGTGTGGGTCCCCAATACTGGTGGCGGAGAGGCTGGGATTCGAACCCAGGGAAGGCTTGCACCCTCTGCGGTTTTCAAGACCGCCGCATTCGACCGCTCTGCCACCTCTCCGGGCGCCGAGGATAACCCGATCAGGCCAGGTCGTGGACCATCCAGACGTTGGGATCGTGGTAGGTGCCGAGGTCGCGGGCGAGATCGATCTCGACCGTGGCCGCCGCGAACGGGACGACGTACGGCCCGCTCGTCGGGAACTCGAGGTCCGTCCATTCCTGCCATTGGGCGATCGTGCCGGTCATCGTCATCGACTCCGGCGAGGCGCGCACGACCCGGCCGCCGGCCCGGGCATGGATCCTGATCCACGGGTCGTGAGGCAGGCCGTCCGGTCGGAGCCAGGCGGCATACGTGGCGATCGGCATGAGCGGATAGCGATGCTTGTCGGTCGGCCGGACGCAGGCGATCAGCGCGGTCAGGCCCGCCTCTCGGCCGGCCGCCCGCATCGCACCCAGGGTCAGCGAGGCCAGGCCGGTCCCCTGCCGGTCGGGAGCAACCACGATCTGGATTGCGCCGAGCGTGTTCGGCCGGCGCCCCGCTTCGAGGTCGGCGGCGCTCCGCTCGAACTGGCGGTCCCAGCCGCCCGGCAGGTCGTCGTCGCTGCCGTCCCACCACAACGGGGCCGCGTTGAATGCGGCGACGATCCGGTCGGCCGGGTCGAGGATCATCTGCTGGAAGGCGGCAAACGGGCCGTGGAGCAGGTGCCACAGGCGGCCCGGGACGGGATCCTGGAACATGAACTCCGGCCATACGGCCGAGTTGTGGTCCCCCAGCGCCGACTCCAGGTCAGGCCGCTCGGCCAGGGAAACGAGTCGGTGGCCGGCCGGCAGCCCGGGAGTCACCCGATCACGCGGGCGGGCTGAGGAGATCCCGGCCGAGATACGGTCGGAGTACCTCGGGCACGGTCACCGAGCCGTCAGGATTCTGGAACGTCTCGATGATCGCCGCGACCACCCGGGGCAAGGCCAGGCCCGAGCCGTTCAGGGTATGGACGAGCTCCGGCCGGGCACCTGGCTCGGGCCGGTAGCGGACGGCCATCCGGCGAGCCTGGTAGTCCCTGAAGTTCGAGCAGGAGCTCACCTCGAGCCAGCGCTCCACGCCCGGCGCCCAGACCTCGATGTCGTACTTGCGGCCCTGGACGAAGCCCATCTCGCGGGTCGCCATGAGCAGGACCCGGTAAGCCAGGCCGAGCCGCTGGAGGAGGTCCTCGGCCCGGCCGGTCATCCACTCGAGGGCTTCCGTGCTGGCCTCCGGCCGCTCGAACAGGACCATCTCGACCTTGTCGAACTGGTGGACCCGGAGGATACCCCGGGTGTCCTTGCCGGCCGCCCCGGCCTCGCGTCGGAAGCACGGCGAATAGGCCGCATACCGGACCGGCAGCTCCGCCGCCTCGAAGATCTCGTCGCGGTGGAGGTTGGTCACCGGGACCTCGGCGGTCGGGATCAGGTACAGCTCGTCGCGGGTGACGACGTACATCTGGTCTTCCTTGTCCGGGATCTGGCCGGTGCCCCGGGCCGATGCGGCGTTGACCACGGCCGGCGGCCAGATCTCGGTGAAGCCGTTCTCGCGCGTGTGGACGTCGAGGAACCAGCTGATCAGCGAGCGCTGGAGGGTCGAGCCGAGGCCGCGGTAGACGGGAAAGCCAGACCCGGCGATCTTCGCGCCGCGCTCGAGGTCGAAGATGCCCAGACCGGCGCCCACCTCCCAGTGCGGACGGCGCTCCCATGAGGGCCCGTCCAGCGGCGCGTCCGCACCGACCTCGCCGCCGAGCGGCTGAACCCGGGCCAGCTGCTCGCCCCAGGTCCGGATCGTGACGTTGGCCTCCTCGCCACCGACCGGGACATCGAGGTCGGCGGGATTGGGGATCCGCAGGAGGAGGTCCTCGACCGTCGCCTCGACGGTTGCCAGCTCGGCATCGATCGCGCTGATCCGGAGCCCCGCCTCGGTCGAGCGCGCTCGAAGCGTGGCGGTCTCGGGACCGTTCGGGTCCGCCCCACCGCGGATTGCCTCACCGATCGACCTGGACGCTGTGTTGCGCTCAGCCTTGAGCTGGTCGCCCTCAGCCAACAGCTCCCGCCGCCGGGCATCGGCAGCGAGCGCCGCATCGACGATCGATGGGTCCTCGCCCTTGTCGATCGCGCCCTGCCGAATCGCCGGGGCATCCTCGCGCAAACGCTGCAAGCCGACGCTCATGCGTCCTCCTCGCTGAGCTCGCCGGCAGCCGCGCGCAGGCGTTCCAGCACGAATGACGGGTCGAGGCTGGCGAGGAGCCAGCCTGCCCGGGGGCCGTTGGACCGGCCGAGAAAGGCGAGATACAACGCCGCGAAGGCACTGCCCGGCGGCAGGCCCGCGTCGGTCGCCGTCGCGAAGAGGAGCGCCTGCCAGGCGTCGCCGGAGGCCGGCGATCCATCCGGGCCACCGGCCAGCGCTGCCTCGGCCAACGTGCCGAGCCAGGCTCGCTGGGCCGGTTCGAGGGCGTCGGCCTCGTCGGGGAGTCGGTCGCGCCGGACGGCGATCCGGGCCCGGTCGGGTGCGAACGTCTCGAGCCAGGCGTCTGCTGCCGTGCTCCGCTCGCGGGCCGTGGCCTGTTCGGTATCGGTGAGGGGGGCGCCCTTTTCGGCCTCGAGCCGGGCCTCAATGTCGACCCCGGGGATCTGCCGGAGCAGGGCCAGGTGGCCGAAGGCCGGACGGAACGCGGCCGCCACGTCGGCCACGTCGGCCTTCGGATCGAGGAGCGAGTAGCGGAACACGCTCTCGTAGCCGGCCGGGAGCTCGCCCCGGACCGGCCGTCCGGCGGTGGCCTCGGCCAGCCGGTCGAACTCGTCGAACAGGCGCGGGATCGCGTCGCTTTCGATCGGGTCGAACTCGATCGCCGACTGGGGCCGGGGACGCAGGAAGAGCAGGCGCAACTGCTCGGGCGGAACGACCCGGACAATCTCGTGAGCCGCCACGCCGAGCCCCTTCGAGGTCGACATCTTGCGCCCACCGATGTTCAGGAACTCGTACGGCACGTTGAGTGGCGGCTCGCGTTCGAAGACCTCGCGGGCAATCGCGTCGGCCCGGTCGCGTGAGCCACCGGCGGTCGAAAGGTCCTTGCCGCAGGGCTCGATGGTGACCCCGAAGATCGTCCATTGGGCGGCCCATTCCAGGTTCCAGCCGAGCTTGGCCCGGCCGCCGAAGGGAGCCACCCAGCCGCTCTGCCCGCAGCCGTGCGCCCAGGTCACCAGGTTCGGCCGGCACTCGTAGAAGACGCGTTCGCCGTCCCACCTGGTCACGATCGTCGTGCCGACCTTGCCGCAGTTCTCGCACACGACCGCGATCGGATGCCAGTCGTCCGGGTGCTGGACGTTGGCCACGCGCCGATAGATCTCACGCACCGCGGCCGCCCGGTCGAGCGCCGTCCGGATGAACGGATCGACCGCACCCGAGGCATAGATCTCGCTCATCCAGTAATACCGATCGGGTTGGATTCCCAGGCCGGCAAACGTGTCGATAAAGGTCTGGGCGTGGTGCCGGGCATACGACGGATGGCAATCGCCGGCCTGGTCGGGCACGTGGGCCAGCGGGCGGCCCATCTCGTGCTCGATCGCATCCGGGGTGAGGAGCGCCTGGGCGTCCATTGGGTCGAGGTCGTCGACGCCGTACAGCAGGCTCGTCTGTGTGCCGCGCAGGCGCAACGCACGGGCGATCACGTCCAGGATGACCGGCCCGCGCAGGCTCCCGACGTGAACCGTACCCGAGGGTGTCTTGCTGTCGTTGACGACCTGCGGTCCCTCGACCGAGGCGGCCAGCTCGTCAGCCCAGTCCAAGGCCCGAACCTCCTTCGTGGGCAGGGTCAGGTGATCTTGGTGATCGTGTAGGCGAAGTCACCGGCGGGCACCTTCACGACGACTCGATCGCCCTTCTTCTTGCCCAGCAGGATCCGTCCGACCGGCGACTCATTGGAGATCTTGCCGTCGCGCGGCGCCGCCTCGGTCGAGCCGACGATCGTGAACGACTCGGTCCCGTCGGCGCTCTCGACGATGACGGTCGAGCCGATCTGGACGTGGTCGGTGGTGTGGTGCTCGGCGATGATCGTGGCGTTCTTGATCAAGGCCTCGAGCGTCTGGATCCGGCCCTCGACGAACGCCTGCTCGTTCTTGGCGTCTTCGTACTCGGCGTTCTCGGACAGGTCGCCATGCTCTTTCGCGTCATGGATCCGGCCTGCAACCTCGGCACGACGGACCTGGACCATCTCGTCCAGTTCCGTCCGGAGCTTGTCGAGGCCGCCCTGGGACAGGTAGGTAGGCTTCATGTTCACGGTGTGGTCGCCCCCATGGGGATCTCGGCGCAACGGCCGGCGGGGTCTGACTAAACGAAGAACTCCAGGCATCCGCGAATGGGCGCGGACCTGAAGTTCAGCCGGCCCGAATGCTACTTCGCGCGTTCCAGAGTGTCAAAGTGCCGGGCTCCCGTGGCCGGGCGGCGGGGCCAGCCATGGGCACGAGTGGCGTGCCTGGCCCGGGGCGGGCCCAGGTCATGCGTGCTTGGCCGGCATGGTCCCAGGCGAAGACGGGATGTGTACCGAGTACCTCAAACCGGCAGCCGACGCCCAGATTCGCCCCCATTCGACCCGTTGCCGACGGATTTCGGCGTGGGTGCCACCAACCTGTCTCGCATCGAGGATTCGCTGGTCTCGATTTCATACCGGGCCACGCTCACGCCGGGACGCATCGCAGTCCGACTCGAGATCCACGCGAGGCTGCATCCCCCACCGATGCCGCGTTTGATGTCCTGGGTGCACACGCCCGGGACCGCTACAACCAGTGGCTGGAGCGAGCCTTGAATGCGCCTCCCACCCTTGGCTCATGACGAGCCTGATTCAGGCCGGCTTGACGTCGCGTATTCCGAGTCCATGGGCGCTACAAGCACGGCGGCCACCTCATCGCACGACTCCGGATAGCCTGGCTATTTGGGTCTCCCGAATCCTTGGCCTCTCCTTGCCAGCCCCACGCGGGGGCAGCCGCGTGCTGTCAGGCCGTGCGAGCGCGAGCCAGGAACGTGATCGGCGGGCATGTGTCGCTCCGGGTGCCGCCGACGACGATGAACCCGTGGCGTTCGTAGAAGGGCACGGTCCTGGGGTTTGGCGTCTCCAGATACACCGACTGATGGCTCTCGTCGACGACCTCGAGGCAGCGCCGCAGCAGCCGGTCCCCGAGACCCTGCCCCTGTCGCTCGTGGTGCACGCCGAGCCACGGCAGGTACCAGTGGGCCTCGCGTGGGTGCGCGGCGTCCATTTGCTCGAGCACGGCGAGCGTCTCCGCCAATACCGCTGGTGGGAGGCTTGCGGCCAAGACCGCCCCGATCGCATCGGCGTCGGGCTCGGCCCCCGGCGGTATCCACAGAGCGACCGCGTCGAAGTCGCCGACACGCCACACCGTAGCGGCGTCGAACGCCGGACCACCGAACGCCTCGAGGAACTCGGGAAAATGGCGTTCGTAGGACTCGTCGTCGGGGTACAGCCAGCGTTCGACCGGATCGTCTTTGAACGCGGACGTCAACGTCGCGAACACCTGCGAGCGTTCACTCGGCAGGACCTTGACGATCGCATCTGGCTCGGCTTGCATCCTCGCGATCATAAGCCGCGAGTGTGATCACGTCGGGAGCAATCGGCGGCGTCAGCCCAGTCCGAGCTCGCTTCTCGAAAGAGCCCACCGATGAGGTGGCGGCATTGTCCGGAAGGGTCGCCGCGAGCACAAGGCTGGGCCTTAAGGTCCAGAGTTGACCCGTCCAGGGCCGACCCGGCGGGCCTCACCGCTCACACCACGCTCAGCGCAAGCTCCCGGCATGACCCACCGAGGGCCTCAAGCGGCCTTAAGGAGGCCTGCTTGCTCCCAGCGACCATGGACGCAGAATCGATCGGCTCAAGGCGCGCCCTATGCCTCGCCATACCCTCGGAATGCTCATGCAGCGAGCGCCGGGCCCGATAACGCGCCGGCCATCCGCCGTGGGCGCGACCCCGGCGGGCAAGGCGCCCGCCTGGGTCCTCCCGGCCCGCCTCGGCCCCACCCCGGCCGCGACATCCCGGCCGGGCGCCCTACTCGGTGAGGCGCACCAGGCGGCGCTTGACCCGACCGAGCGAGCCACGGTCGGTGAAGGCGACGAAGAGCGTGTCGTCGCCGGCGATCGAGCCGGCCACCTCGGGCCAGCGTGCCCGATCCAGGGCGGCGGCGATCGCGTGGGCCGAACCGGGCAGTGTCCGGATGACGAGCATCAGGCCCGCCTCGCGGATCTCCACGGGCAGATCGCGGAAGAGCTTGCGCAGGCGATCCTCACCGCTGATCTCGGCTTCAACGAGGCGCGGAGGCAGAGCGTAGGCCTGGGTCCCCTCGCGCGTCACCTTGATCAGGCCCAGTTCGGCCACGTCCCGGCTGATCGTGGCCTGGGTGGTCCGGAAGCCCCGCTCGCGCAGGGCCGCGGCCAGTTCCTGCTGGGTCCGGATCAGGCGTTGGTCGACGAGATCGCGGATCGAGCGCTGGCGGAGTTGCTTCATCACCTCCACGACGCACCTCGGACGTGGATCATCGGGACAGGAACACGAAGAGAACGGCCACGGCAACGGCCACCCGCTCGGCAACGAAGATGCCATACGAGCGAGTCCTGACGTAGCGCAGCATGACGAAGATTGCGGCCAGTCCGGCCACCAGGGCGGCCAGCGTACCGACCACCAGGGGACCGGCCTGGACCGCGACGCCGGCTTCCCCGGTCAGCAGTTTGCGAGTCTCGAAGGCGCCTGCCCCGGCGATGATCGGGGTCGCCATCAGGAAGCTGAAGCGGGCTGCTGCCTCGCGGGTCAGGCCGGCGAACAGGCCGGCCGAGATGCTCATCCCGGCCCGGCTGATCCCGGGCACCAGGGCGATCGACTGGGCGATGCCGATGACCAGGGCCAGCCGGAACGTGACCTTCTCGATCCCGTCGACCTTGCGCCCCACCTGGTCGGCCAGCCACAGGATGGCCGCCCCGATGACCAGGGCAATCGCGACGTCCTCGGCCGTCCGCACGGCAGCCTCGAGCCGGTCGTTGAGAATCGGGCCGGCGATCAGGGCCGGGATGGTGGCCACCACCAGGAGCCAGGCCAGCTTTCGGTTCGGATCGTTGGCGAACGAGCGGTCGCGGAGAGAGGCGAACCCGGCCGGCACGATCGCCAGCCAGTCAGCCCGGAAATAGACGAGCAGCGCGACCAGTGTCCCGAGGTGGAGCATCACGCTGAAGGCCAGCGAGGTGATGAACGGATCCGTCCACCCGAGCAGGTGCGGGACGATGACCAGGTGACCCGAACTGGACACCGGCAGGAACTCGGTGAGCCCCTGCACGATGCCCATGACCAACGCCTGGAAGGTGGTGTCCACCGAGGCCTCCGTCGGGAGGCGCCCCCGCTACCGGATGAACAGCGGGGCGAGGACCAGGGTCACTGTCGCGAGGAGCTTGACCAGAACGTGGAGCGACGGACCGGCCGTGTCCTTGAACGGGTCGCCAACCGTGTCGCCGACGACGGCCGCGGCGTGGGCGTCGGTCTTCTTGCCGAGGACGTTGCCGGCCTCGTCAACGAGGTGGCCCGACTCGATGTACTTCTTGGCGTTGTCCCATGCCCCACCACTGTTGTTGAGGACAGTGGCCAGCATGACCCCCGAGATCGTGCCGACCATGAGCATGCCGGCGACGGCCTCGTAGCCGAGGAGGATGCCCACGATGATCGGCGTGCTCACGGCGACCAGACCCGGCAGGACCATTTCGCGCAGGGCGGCCCGAGTGGTGATGTCGACGACCCGGGCGTAGTC
>JBBRIM010000067.1:0-12395 GCA_038221095.1 Candidatus Limnocylindrales bacterium | reverse complement strand
CGCTCCTCATCAGGTTGGGCTGGCCAAGACCGATGGATCCGCCGATCACGATCCGTTCCGGGTCGACGACGGCGACCAGCAATGCGATTGCGCGGGCGAGCGCAGCAGTCGCTTCGTCGCGCAGGACGATTGCGGCAGGATCTCCGCGCCGTGCCAGCCGAAGGACGGAGTCTGCGGTCCGCGGCGCAAGCGAGCCGTCTGGGAGTCGTCGCGTCGGCCAGGTCGCCCGTGCCCGCCGAGCCAGCCCGGCGCCGCCTGCGTACGCTTCGAGGTGGCCGCGGCGGCCGCATCCGCACCGCGGGCCCGAGCGGTCGATCGTGAGGTGCCCGATTTCGCCGGCGGCTCGATGTGCCCCGCCCACGACCTGCCCACGGATCACGAGCCCTGCGCCGATCCCCGTAGAGATGGTCAGGTATGCGAGCGGGTCTGCTCCGACGCCGGCTCCCAGAACGGCCTCACCGAGGGCGCCTGCGTTCGCGTCATCCTCGAGGCTGACCTGGGGTAAGCCGCGCTCGGCCAGCAGGGTGCCAAGCGGGACGTCGAACCAGCCGAGGTTCGGCGAGCGGAGGACAACTCCGGTCGGCGGGTCGAGCGGGCCAGGTGCAGCGACGCCCAAAGCCTCCAGGACCGGGCCATGGGCGAGGGATGCGAGCGCTCTGGCGATCGAGTCGGCAAGGACAGCCGGATCGCGCGGGGTCGGAAATCGCCGGACCGAGCACGTCGGATCCCACGCTGTGAGCGGCAGCGCAACCACCGTTACACAGGTCTTCGTGGCGCCGACGTCCACGGCGCCAACCAGCCGGTCAGCCACGGGGAGACCTGGCGTCAATTTGGGCGAGGATTGCTGCCGCGCGGTCCAGGTCGGGGATCAGCGGGTTCGCAAGCAGGGCCCGGAGGCGCGCCTCGGGCGGAGCACTGCGGTTAAGGCTCGCCACCGTTAGGGTCTCGTATAGTCCGTGCTGCGCGAGCAGGAGGGTCGGCAGTGGCGGTCGGGCCGGTGGCTGGAGCGGCTCCAGGCGGCCAGGTTGAAGGCGGTGGGCCACCTCGATCATCGTCGTCGCGGGCGCCTCGGGGAGGCGTCCGGCGTTGGCGACGCCGAGCACGAGCGGATGGGCCGCACCATGGAGCCAGCCGTCGAGCAGGGGCACGACGACCAGCGAGTACCACGCCGCGCCGCGCCTGGTCGCCATCGTATCGGGGCCAGCCGCGTACGCCGCCAGCAGTGCGGCGTCGATCCGCTTGAGCTCCTCGGCACGGCTCGCCTGCCCGAGCTGTCCGGCGAGCTGTCGGTCCGGCTGAAGGTAGTAGCGCACGTACGGCGATGGGAGCGCGCCGTGGAGGGCGACGATGGCTGGATTCATGCCCTGGGCGAGGTCACCGAGGACGGTCAGCTCAGCATCCGACTCAGGCACGTACCAGCCGCAGTGATTCATGCCCACGTAGCGGCGGAGCACTCGCTCGACCGGGCGCTCCAATCGGCGTGCGATCAACGCGGCAAATGCGGCGGGTCCGTCGCAAACCCCGACGATGCGAAGGTCCGGCCAGCCGGCTGAGGCGGCCTGCAGGACCATTCCAGCCGGGTTCGTCAGGTTGACGACGAGTGCACCGGGCGCGATCGTCGCGACGTCGTCCCAGGTCGAGGCGAGCGCCGGGATTGTCCGCAGAGCGTTGGCGAAACCGCCCGGCCCCATCGTCTCCTCACCGGGCAGGCCGAACGCATGGGGGAAGGTCTCGTCGAAGTCCCGGGCATCGAGGCCTCCTACTCGGACCTGGTTGAGGACGACGTCCGCGTCGCGCAATGCACGACGGCGGTCAGTCTCGACCGTCACCCTGACGCTCGGCCCCGCCGTCCCGGCGCGCCCCCGGAACTCGCCGGCGACCAGCTCCAGCTTGTCCAGGGATCGCCCGACGAGGACCACCTCCAGCGAGGGGCGCCGATCGAGACCGCCCGGCCAGGCGGCCAGCGCGTCCGCGAGTTCCGGCGTGCTGCTGCCGCTTCCGCCGAGGACGACGAGGCGCATCACCCGACCCGGTAGAACTCGCGAATCGCCAGGCCAACCCGGTCCACCTCGGCGCCGGTCAGCTCCGCGAACATCGGGAGACACAGAAGACGCGGGACGAGCGAGCGGGCGACCTCCAAGGGATCGGCTGCGCGCCAAGGGTTCGTCGCGTAGGCGCCTTGGTCCGGGACTAGCTTCGGGTAGATCAACTGCGTCCTGATGCCTCGCTCGTCGAGGAATGTCCGGAGCTCTTCCCGCCGCGGGGCGAGGACGGTGTACATGTAGTAGGCGTGCCTGCCTGTGGCGTCGTGGGCCGGCAGTGTCACCGGTGTCCCCTCGAGCCAGGTGGCGTAGCGCGCAGCGACCCGGCGTCGCCCCGCGATCTGGTCCTCGAGGTGGCGAAGCTTGACCCGCAGGAAGGCCGCCTGGAGCTCGTCGAGTCGCTCCTGGTAGCCCAGCCGGAGGTGCTCGTGCTTTACGCCCGCCTGGCCCATGTAGCGGAGTTGGCGAACGCGTGCTTCGAGGTCCTTGTCGCTGGTCGTCAGGATGCCGCCATCGCCGAGTGCGCCCAGGATCTTGGAGGGATAGAAGCTAAAGGCGGCCAGGTCGCCAAGGCTGCCCGCCTTGCGGCCCCGATGCGTGGCTCCATGGGCGTGCGCTGCGTCTTCGAGGACCGGGATGCCGGGCGCAGCGGCACGAATCGCGTCCATGTCCACGGACTGGCCATACATGTGGACGGGCACGATCGCACGCGTTCGCTCGCTGAGTGCCGCCGGGAGTCGGGCAGGGTCAAGGTTCGCCGTAACCGGATCCACATCGACAAAGACTGGTGTCGCTCTGGTGTAGGTGATCGCGAAGACGGTGGCCACATACGTGTTGGGGACCGTGATTACCTCGTCGCCAGGACCGACGTCCAGCGCCCGGAGCCCGAGGTGGAGCGCGGCCGTGCCGCTGCTGATGCCAATCCCGAAGCTGGCGTCTGAATAGGCTGCGAACTCCGACTCGAAGGCGGCCAGTTGCGCCCCGAGGGTGTATTTGCCGACGGGCAGGACGGCCTCGAACGCCTCGCGCAGCTCGTCCGCAATGGCCGTGTGCCAGCGCGTGAGGTTCTCGACCGGGACGACGTCCTCGGGCGCGACGGCGCCTGGGCTGTCGAGGGGATGGGTCTGCATCTGGGGTCCTCCGGAGGTCAAGGGTCGCGTCGGCGCAGGACGTTGAAGGTGAAAAGGTCGCCGCGGTGGTGGTCATGCGAGTAGATCACCGGCCGGGCCTGCTCGTCGTGGCAGACCTGGATCATGAGCATCCAGGGCGTGCCTGGGTCGACGCCGATGACGCGAGCGAGTGCCGAATCCAGTGCCACCGCACGGACCTTGGCGGCTGATGCCACGACATGAGTGCCGAACGAAGCGAGAAGATCGAACAGCGATCCCGACCAGTCGACCACGGCGACAGGCCCCGGGATAACGGCGCGAGGCAGGACGTCGACCGAGTGGATGAGCGGCTCTTGGTCGTGCAGACGGACCCGTTCGAGGCGGATCACGGGATCTCCTGGGGTCAGGCCAAGTGCCTCGGCCTCGTCGTCGGTTGCGCTGCCCTCCCCGACGGAGAGCACCCGATTGACGACCTGATACCCGAGCGATGCCATCAACTCGGTCACGCTCTCGAGCCGGGTGACTGGCCGCTCGACGAGGCTGCCGGCTGCGACGAAACGGCCGCGCCCATGTCGCACGTCGATGACACCGTCCTGCTCGAGGAGCTTGAGCGCCTCACGGACGGTTGTCCGCCCAACCCCGAACCGGAGCGCGATCTCCGCTTCGGTGGGCACAGGATCACCGGGGCCGAGCCCATCGGCGGCGATCAACGAGCGCAACTCGTCACGGACCTGGAGGGGCAGGGAACGTCGATCTCTCGTGGCCGCCATCCTCTCTGGGTCGTCTGACAACAGCGAGTCTATCGAAGGCGGAGGGAGCACGCAACCGTGGCAGTTACCCACTTGACAACGTGTGGCGGCGGCGCGAACCTTTATCGTTGTAACAGACGTCTGACATCTTGGTTTCTTGCAGACGTTCGAACACCCACCAGGCCGCTAGGAGGCACGCAGAGATGGCCACCAGCACCGCGCTGCCGAGTCCCGACGAGGAGACCCGTCTTGCCCGAGGCGTCCTTGGACTGCCGTCGGTCGTGTTCTTGGGGTTGATTGGCGCGGGGCCGGCCATCACGATCGCCTTGAATATCGCGTACGGTGCGTCCCTGGCCGGCGCGGCGCTGCCGTTCGCGTTTATCGTCGGATCACTCACGGTGCTCTGCGTGGCGATCATCGTCGCCCAGTTCTCACGCTACCTGCCCGCTGCCGGCGCCTACTTCACGTACACGTCACGGGGCCTTGGCGCCACGGCGGGCTTCTTCACGGGCTGGACGGCCGTCCTGTACGGCCTCGTGTTTCCATCCATTCCGACACTCATCCTGTCCACGATCATGCCCGACTACGTGAAGCGGCTGACCGGTGTGGACGTTCCCTGGTTCGTCTTCACGGTCGTCCTGCTCGTGGCGATCTGGGCCACCGCCTACCTGGGGGTCCGGCAATCCGTTCGAGTCGCGATCGTGACCGGCTCGATCGAGCTGGCCGTAGTGCTCCTCGTGATCATCAGCACGATCATCAAGGGTGGCTCGGCCAATTCAGTCACGTTCTTCACTCCGGGCAGTGCCGGCCTGGCGCCGATCTTCTCGAGCCTCGTCTTCGTGTTCCTGTCGTTCGCCGGCTTCGAGGGCGTGGCCGACCTGGCCGAGGAGGCCCATCAGCCGCGTCGCAACGTTGGCCGGGCCGTGATCATCGCGGTGGTCATTCTTGCTGTCCTCTACACCGTTGCGGCCTATGCCGGGATCGTCGGGTTCGGCGGCGATGCCTCCGCCCTGGCCAAGGACTCCAACCCGTTCGACACCCTCATCCGGCAGGTTGCCGACCCGCTGTGGGTGCTGCTCGCGTTCGCGTTCCTGAACAGCGGCCTGGGGGGTGGCCTGGCTGGGATGGTGATCGCCCAGCGCAACCTCTTCGCGATGGGCCGGGCCGGCGTGCTCCCGAAGGTCTTCGCCTCGGTCCACCCGACCCACAAGACGCCGTACATTGCCTCCCACTTCATGCTGGTCTTCTCGCTCGTCGTAGCGCTGAGCCTCGGCTTCCTGCTCGGGAGTGGCAACGCCTTCGCGTTGCTCGGGACGACCTACACCGTCGCGGTGCTGGTGATGTACCTGATGTCGGCAATCGCCCTGCCGGCCTTCTACTACCGGGAGCATCGCGATCGATTCAACCTGATCTGGCACATCGCGGTCCCGCTCGTGGCCGGAGGGGTGATCGTCGCGGCGCTCTGGTCACTGGTTAACCCGGCTCCCGCCGAGCCGATCGTGTGGGCCCTGCCGATCGCCGCCGGATGGATGATCATCGGGCTCGTCATGGCGCTTGTCCTGCGCTCCCGGGGGAGCCGCGCATTCGAGATGGGCGGAGCCCGCATCTTCGTTCCCGAGGAAGACGACTGACATGTCGACGCTGCCTGCCGTCCCTACCGGAGTGCTGCCGCCGATCAAGCTGTACACGTTCTTTGGCGGCTACGAGACATGCGACAAGAGCATGCTCACGCTCTTCCGGGGGCTCGGCGAGCAGCGTCGGATCCCGTTTCAGTACTTCCTGGTGGAGCACCCCGGCGGCCGGCTGATGTGCGACACCGGACCCAGCCCGGCCTACCTCGAGCGGCCGGCGGACTATCGCCCGGCCAGCCAGTTCGGGTCCGTGGTAACCGAGGCCGACCTCGCGCCAAACCGTCTGGCACAGGTCGGCCTTCGACCCGACCAGATCGACTTGGTCGCGAACTCGCATCTCCACTACGACCATGCCGGCGGCAACTGCTTCTTCGACCACGCGCCGTTTCTCGTCCAGTTCGACGAGCTCCAGGGGGCGATGTGGCCGGAGATCTATGCGCGGGACAACTACTGCCGGGAGGACTACGACCGAGCCGTCCACTACGAGGAACTCGACGACGACCATGACGTCTTTGGCGACGGTTCCTGCGTGTTGATCCAGACCCCCGGTCACACGCGGGGCAGCCAATCCCTTGTCCTGCGCCTACGCGAGACGGGCACACTTGTGCTGGCGCAGGACGCCGTCTACCTGCGCGAGAACCTTGACGACCTCATCCTCGCCCCGACGTGTTGGGACCAGCGGGCGATGCTGCGCTCGTTTCATCGCCTCCGCGATCTTCGCCGGGTCCAGGGCGCGGTGGTTGTCCCGGGACACGACTGGGAGGCGTGGTCCGAAATGCGCCACGCGCCCGATGCGTACGACTGAGCTGCGCGTTGGTGCCGCGCGTCTCCATTTCGGCCCGGGTGGGCGGCCGCTCAGGACCCCCGAAATTTCCGTGGAGGAGCGCCGGGTGCGCCGCCGCTCCGACCTCCGTCCCGTTGCCGCCGATCCAGCCAAAGCCGTGGGCGGCGCCGTCCAGTACTGGATGTGGAACGGCGTTGCCGAGGCCGCCCGGCAGGCGGAGCTTTCGGGACGCCGGGTCCGCTTCGAGATCACGGTCATGGCGGACCGGCCGCTGGGCTCCGAGCGTCCAAAAACCTCGGGCCACATCCATGCTCGTCCGAGTCCGGGCCGGCCCATCTACCCCGAACTCTGCCAGGTCCTAACCGGCACGGCCGGCTTTCTCGTCCAGGACCTGGGACCTGGCCCGTCCGCCACGTATGCAGTGCTCATCGTGGCCGGCGCCGGAGAATGGGTCGCGCTGCCTCCGGGATTGCACCACGGGACGGTGAACCTCGCCGGCGACCCGCTTGTCTTCGCGAATGTCATCGACCGCGGCGCAACCGCGGAGTACAGGGGCCTCAGCGCGGCCGGCGGCTTCGCCCACTTCATCCTGGATGACGGCTGGACGAGCAGCAACCCGATCTACCGCGACGTTCCGGAGCTCGAGCGATTGACGGCGAGGGAGTGGTCCGGCCCAGGATCTGGTCCGATCTATGACCGGTTCGCGAGCGACCCCTTCGCCTTCCCGTGGCTCCAGGAGCCTGAGGCGTTTGCCGGGGCGTTCCCCGAACTCGCCGAGCGGATTCGGCCAGTCCTCGAGCGGATCGGCGAGCCGCTCATTTAGCCCCGTTTCCAAGCGATTCCCGCGTCAGGCGGCGCCGACCGGCAACGTGAATACGGCGGACTCCTTGACCTCGGCATTCTCGAGCTCCCGGCTGGTCTGAACGCGGTACGTGGCCAGGCGCCCCAGGTCGGGCGGCAGATAGGTCCGGCCAGGATCGCCGATCAGCACGCGTGTGCCGCTGGCCGCGGCCAGCCGGAACCAGTCGATCATCCGGGTGGCCATCGTCTCCTCGTAGCAGACATCGCCGGCCAGGATCACGTCGCAGGGTGGGGGAGGCTCGTCGAGCAGATCGCGCCGGCTGAACCCGATCCGGACGCCGTTGGCTCGCGCGTTCAGGGCGACGGCGGCCTCGGAACATGGATCGATATCGGCCGCCAGCGCTGAGGCCGCGCCAGAGCGCAGGGCGACGATCGCGCACAGGCCCGAACCGGAGGCGATGTCGAGCACTCGCCGGCCGGCCACCTCGTCGGGATGCTCGAGGAGGTAACGACAGATCGCCAGTCCACCGGCCCAGGCGAATGCCCAGTAGGGCAGGGAAGGATCCGATTCGCCGAGCTCCTCACCAGCCAGCCGGCAAACCGTCATCACGTCGTCGGCCAGATGCAGGCGGACGCCGGGAAGATCGGCCACGGGCAGGAGCTGGGTATGCCGCTGGACGAAGGCCCGCAGGCGGGCCGGCGACGGCGTTGCCATCGGCCGAGGCTACCACCCGCGCCGGGGGTCACTCAGGGCGGAAGCCAGTCGCGGCGCGCTGGGTGGCGCGCCGCGCTGGAACGATGGCTCAGTCGTTGCTCGACACGCCGACGACGTGGCCTTCGAGGTCGGCAAACAGGCCGAAGGTCACGCCCGGGACACTGGTCGCCGGCAGGACGACCGTCGCGCCGAGGCTCGCCGCGTTGGCCAGGGCACTGGCGACGTCCTCGACGCCGATGAAGAAGGTCACCTGGCCGGTCCCGACCGGGGCCTGGCCGATCCCACCGGGGATGGAACCCTCGACGCCGTTTTCGATGTAGGTGTAGCCGGGTTCGGCAGCCGGTGGAAACGACCAGCCGAACAGCTTGCCGTAGAACGCCCGAGCCGCATCCGGATCCTTGGCCCGGATCTCGTAATGGACGACGGGATGCGCCATGGTCTTGATCTCCTCGGTCCTGGTGGGCGGGACAACCAGCTCGACTCCTCAGCGAGCCTCACCAGATCAACGAACGGCCCACCCCGAAATCGACATCGGCTCTGCCGCAACGTTGCCATCGACCCGTGCCGTCACCACGGCATCACGGCGACGAGACGGTCATAACCGGCGCCGGGGACCGTGGCGAGGACCGTGCCGGTCGATGGATCGAGCTTGACGATGTGGCCACCGGCGTGGAGGAGTGCGAAGAGCGTCCCGCCATCGGGCGTGACGGCGAGAGCATCGACGGCCTGGCCACGCTCGTACGTGCCGATGGCCGTGAACGTTGCGGCGTCGATCTCGAGGATCCCGCCGACGCCGGCGGCGTAGATTCGCCGACCGTCCGGGCTGACGACGACACGGCGTCCCGCTGGACCGCTCGTCTCATGGCCGAACTTCGCCAGGCTGATTCGTCCGTCGGCCAGCGGCTTGACCGTGGCCGTGCGGACGACGGCGAGCTGGGCCGGGTCGACCTCGACGACGAGCCCGAGGGTGACGTTCACGGCGTACACGAACCGTCCGTCTGGGCTCGGGCTGAAACCCCAGTCTGCTGCGGCGGCGACGTCTTGAGCGCCGTTCGCCGGCAGGTCGAGGCAGACGGCCCATCCCTCGGCGGAATCCAGGAGATGGATGAATGGGTGCTCGCGGCCGCGATAGAGCGTCAAGACGACGCCATCCTCCCTGCGGACTTGCGCCAGCGGGTAGCCGGCCATCCCCTCGATGACCTGGCTCTTGTTGGCGACCACCCCTGCCCTCAGGCTGCCGCTTGCCACGTCGACCGCGCGGACCTGGTACCTACCCCCGGCGGCAGCATCGAGATGCTCCACGACGTACAACGTTGCCCCATCGGGCGACAGCGCGTCGTAGTCGAACCGGCCGTGCAACGTGACGATCCTCGCCGGCCTGACGAAGTCCCGCCCGAGAAGTGCAAAGCGGGTCACGCCGCCGGTGCCCGGCCGGAGGGCCTCGGCCAGGACGATGGTCTGACCATCAACCGACACCCCGACCGGGAGTGGGTCGGACCCGATCGTCGGCAGGTGCCAGGCTCCGTCGACCGAGATCGAGGTGCCGCCAAACCCGGGCTGAACCACGAGGTCGCGGACCACGGTCTTGCCACCGCTCGAAGCAGCCGTCAGGATTCTGCCCCAGCGCGAATCGATCGGAACACCAGTCGGAAGGTCGAATATCACCTCGCGGGTACTGGCCAGGATCACCTCCAGGCCCGGGCTGCCCTCCCGGCCAACCGCCAGCCAGGCGTCCGGCGAAGCCGGGCCGTTGATGGGCGGGGCTGTCTCACCTGGCACCAGGGTCGGGGAGGGTGTCGACCCCAGGCCAGACTCGCTCTGTTTCTGGGCCGATCCGCCGGGGCTCGTCGCACTACATCCGGCCACCACGAGCACCAGACTGACGAGGCCGGCCAACGTCGCTTGGGTAGTGGATCGCATCGTCGTCTCCGTGGGCGGAAGGGTCGGGTCGCGGCCTGGGCACCGCGCTATCCCATCTACACCGCGGCGCGCCGGCCGGTTCCAGTGCGGACCGAGTCGGTCAATGCATCGAGCTGGCGATCCGCAGGGCCGTCGCCAGGTCGGGCGCTCCCTCGATTCGGATCGTCAGGTCGCCGTCGTTCCAGGCCAGGACATTGCCGACCAGTCTGGTCGTGTCGCTCTGGGTACTCCCGTCCGGTCGGACGTACAGGAGTTGATGGGGCTCGCCCGCGATCCAGAAGCCCCCATGGCCCGCCACGATCACGGGCTCGATGGTGGTCCCCGGCGGGAGCACCTTCTGGAGATAGTCGGCAGGGCTCGCGCCCGGGAACTCCATCACCAGGATCGCGACCGCAGTCCCGTTAACGGTGGGCGCACCGGCGGCCACTGGGACGGAAGGTGTCGCGGCGTAGGCGGCGCTGACGCGAGCCACGGGAGGGCTGCCCTGGACGTAGACGGCGAGCGGCACTCCCAACTCGGGCAAGCTCGGCAGGATGGCGTGGTAGCCCGCCCGCGGATCGACCAGCGCAATGCTCACCGGTTGCCCCAGGGCGAGCGAGTCGATTGGCGGGGAGCTGAGTGGCGGAAGGGGAGCCGACGAGACGGTCGCCCCAGGCATCGGGCTCGCGCCGGAACCTGAGGGGGTGCTGGCGGCAGCGGTCGCCGACCGACTGTTCGTTGGGCTCGGGCCGAGGATGACGATCCGGAGGCCGGGCAGGCCGAAGCCGAGTGCGACGGCGAGCCCCGCCAGGACGAACGCCGCGATCACGGCCAGCACGAGCGCCCGTCGGAATGGCCGGGTGGGCTGAGCGACCACACGATCCAGCCAGCGGCCACGGGACCGTGCGGGCACGGGCAGGGATTGGACTCGGTCATGAACCGCGGCTGCGAGGTTCGGCGCGGGGATGGGCGCCAGCGCCTGGGCCAGGTCAGCGAGGGCGGCCTCGAGGGACTCGGTGCTCATCGTGGCCTGTCGGTCGGTCATCGGTGGAGCCCTCCCTCGGAAGAAGGGGCAATGGGCGAGCCGGGTTTGATCTGCGCCCGGAGCCGCCCGAGTGCCCGGGACAGGCGTGACTTCACCGTGCCCCGCGGGACGCCCAGCGCCTCGGCCATCTCCCCTTCACCCAGGTCCAGGAAGTAGCGATAGCCCAGAACCAGACGGTCATCGTCGCTCAGGCCGGCCAGGGCGCCAAGCAGAGCGGTTCGCCGTTCACCGGCGAGGATCGCCGCCTCGGGCGACGGAGCCGCGTGGTCCGAGGGGCGATCCTCAGCGAGTCGCACGGCGAACTTCGCCCGACGTCCGGCCGAGCGCCGCCGATTGCGTGCTTCATTGGCAACGATCCGCAGGATCCATGGTCGGAACGATGCTCCAGCCCGGAATCGGCCCAGCGCGACATAGGCCTTGACGAATGCATCCTGGACCGCATCCTCCGACTCGGTTTCGCCGGCCAGGATGAGGCTGGCGGTTCGGAGCGCCGCGCCCTGGTGCCTCCGAACGAGGTCCTCGTAGGCCACCGCGTCACCTCGCTGTGCGCGTTCGATGAGATCGGACTCCTCCGTCGGACGGCCCTCCTACGGTGCCCCTGCACGGTTCATACACCGGCAGGCCCGGTTCGGTTCCAGCCTCCCTGTCGGATCAGTCGGGTTCGTCCCCGGGACGGCTTAGAGCCAGGGCAGGTGGATCGGCAGCACGGCGTTCAGGATCAGCCCCAGGACCAGCAGGCCCCCGGCCCGGCGGGTGTGGACGAAGGCCGCGGCCACGAACCAGAGGGGCCAGATCGGATAGCCCTCGGGCTTAGATCCTGATGATCGCCTTCTATCGCGAGGGCGAGGTAGCCGTACTGGACCTGGGTCCCCTGGCCCAGCCGGGCCGCCCCGATCGCCAGCAGGCCACCGATCAGGCCGGAGGTGGCGGTCATCGAGAAGACCGATGCCCGGGTGATCACCAGCCACTTGCTGATGAAGTCGGCGCTGACGCCGGGCGGCAGGTTGGTGTTGGTCAGGATGTACCGCCAGGTACCGAGTCGCTGGGCGAGCATGGGGGGCCTCTCCGTGTCCTGCTGAAACTTGCACCCCGATAGTAGCATCTTGATTGCGACGTCTGCATGACGCCGCGCCATGCCGGTCCGAAGGGCCGTTCAGAGCGGGGTGACGCCTACCTCACCGAACAACCGGCCGGCGACCTCGGGATCGAGGACCCCGGCTCCCGGGAGGAACGCGTTGGCGGTCCCGGCGGCGATCCCTCGCCGGGCCGCCTCCATCAGCGACGCTCCCGTCACGAGGGCGAGCGCAAGGGCAGCCACGAACGCGTCTCCACTGCCGACCGGGTAGAGGCCGCGTTCGTGCGGGGGCCGGAGCCGCCAGGCCGACGCCCCCTCGCAGGCAATCGCGCCGTCCGGACCAAGGGTCACCACGACCTGCCGGGCGCCCCGTTCGAGCAGGAGCCGAGCCGCGCGCAATGCCTCATCGGGTCCGGTCGAGTGGCCGGTGGTCCCGCCGACGACCTCGATCGCCTCGGCAGCGTTGATCTTGACCACGGTCGGTTGCTCGGCGAGCGCGGCCTCGAGCGGCGGGCCATGGCTATCGACGATCGTGCTGACGGGTC